>JBGSPZ010000380.1:0-4221 GCA_041738375.1 Parerythrobacter sp.
TGGCGGGCGACGAAGGCAGCGACGAAACGCCCGGGGCGCAAGCTTCCACCAAGGGCGCGCTCACCTGCACGCTCGATGTCAGCCGCAGCCGCATCACCGGCGCGCCCGACAAGCAGGTCGAATTCGGCTGGCAGGACGGCGGCTGCGTCAACGGCCGCACGCAATATGGTTTTGCCAGCGGCGAATGGAGCCGGGTGTTCGTGCCCAACCAGGAAGACGCGGTGTCGATCAATTACTACGATCCTTCGACCGACACCTTCCGCACCGACCGCTACCTGCTCGGCCGCAACGCCATGAGCGCCGCCCGCGAAGCACGCGGCAAATACGCCCCGCCGGCCTGCGACAGCGCCGATGCCGCTGCCAAGCTGGGCGACCTGCAAGGCGCGGTGACTTCGCTGCTTCCGGAAGCACCGAACGAGCGGCTGGTGTATCGGTGCGAGGTGAAGGAGTGAGGAGTTGCCTGGACTTCCCCATTCGATAGGGAGGGATGGCGGCCTAGAGCGCATTGGCAGCTAGCGTCGAACACCCACCCCCTGCCCTCCCTCAAGGGAGGGGTACGAATTCCATACCGTCCCCCACCCGTCACCCCGGGGCCTGACCCGGGGTCCCGCTGCCTTCAGCGCCGCGCCCGAAGAAAAGCGGGACCCCGGATCAAGTCCGGGGAGACGAAACATCTTCTGTCCGAGAAGGGTAATTGACGCAGCTAAGCCGCCAGCGCTTCCCCGCTGAGCGTGATGCGGTGCATCTCGCGACGGTGCCCGTGGTAGTCGTTGAGCGCGTTGTGCCAGGTGGTGCGGTTGTCCCAGATCGCGATGGTGCCGGGCTTCCATTGCAGGCGACATTCGTTGTCGCCCGTCAGTGCGGCATCGTAGAGCCGGTGCAGCAGCGGCAGGCTTTCCTCACGCGTCCGGTCCACGAAATGGATCGTGAAGGCGCTGTTGACGTAAAGCAGCTTGCGCCCGGTGTGCGGGTGGCGGATCACCACCGGGTGGATTGCGCCGGTCTTGAGGTCCTGCCCGCGTAGGTTCTTGCCCATGTCGGTCTGTGCATAGATGCCGTCCGCCTTGTAGACGTGGTCGGCGGTGTGGAACGCTTCCAGCCCCTCGATCTCGGCCTTCACATCGTCGGGCAGCGCATCGTAGGCCTCGCCCATATGCGCCCACATCGTGTCGCCGCCGCTCGGCGGCAAGTCGCGCGCCACCAGCACCGAACCCATCGCCGGAACCTGGTCGTAGGAATGGTCGGTGTGCCAGGCGCCGCCGATGTTGGTCTGCTCGTCGGCTTCCTTCTTGACCACCGCGATCTCGTTGTATTCCTGTTGCAGCGGGAAATAGTTGTTGATGTCGATCCCGCCCCACCGCTTGCCGAAGCGGATATGGTCTTCGGGCGAGAATTGCTGCTCGCGGAACACCGCAACCCCATGGTGGTAGATCGCCGCCCTGATCGCATCCAACTCGGCATCGCTGCAATGCGCCAGCTGGACCCCGGAAATCTCCACCCCGCACTTCGGCGCCATCGGCGTCATGTCCATCGCGATTCTCCCTCTCTCCTGATGTCTCTATAGCGCGAAACCTGCGCAGGTGCATTCTGCGAAACATATGTGACGCAAATCGCGACCGACTCGGGTTGCACTTGCGAAGACCCGATGCTAGGCGCGCGCCAGCTTTGCCGGGGTGACTCGGTCACCTCTGATGGCGAAGCCGATGCATCGTTATTCCCGGACCCGAAGAGGACCTCAAGCGCGTGGATATTTCCGCCGGTATTCAGGCTAGCCTGTCAGGGCGTTATGCCTCGGCTTTGTTCGATCTGGCGAGCGAGGCCGGAACCGTGTACGCCGTGGAGGCGGATCTCGACACGCTGGCCGCTGCGCTCGCCGAGTCTGGCGAGCTGCGCGAGGTGACCACCAATCCGGAACTGAGCCGCAAGGCGCAGGGTGCTGCCATAGCCGCAGTCGCCGCACATCTTGGCGTGAGCGAGCTGACCAGGAGCTTTCTCGGCGTGCTGGCGCAGAACCGCCGCCTCGGCCATCTCGGCGACATGATCCGCTCCTTCCGCGCCATCGCTGCCGCGCAGCGCGGCGAAGTGACCGCCGAAGTCGCCAGCGCGCATGCGCTGACCGATGCACAGCTGGATACGCTGAAGGCCAAGCTGACCGCGCGCGAAGGCCGCACGGTCAAACTGCATCCCACGGTCGACCCCGATTTGCTGGGCGGCCTCGTTGTTACCATCGGCTCGAAGCGCATCGACGGTTCGATCCGCACCCGTTTGAACTCCCTCGCCCAATCAATGAAGGCGTAAGCCGCAAAATAGCGCCGATGAAGGCCTAAAGGACACATCACATGGAAATCCGCGCCGCAGAAATCTCCAAGGTCATCAAGGACCAGATCGCCGGCTTCGGCACCGAAGCGCAGGTGAGCGAAGTCGGCAAAGTGCTGTCGGTGGGTGACGGGATCGCCCGCATCCACGGCCTCGACAAGGTCCAGGCCGGCGAGATGGTCGAATTCGCCAACGGCGTGCAGGGCATGGCACTCAACCTCGAAGCCGACAATGTCGGCGTCGTGATCTTCGGCTCGGACTCCGAAATCAAGGAAGGCGACAGCGTCAAGCGGACCGAAACCATCGTCGACGTTCCCGTCGGCAAGGGCCTGCTCGGCCGCGTGGTCGATGCACTCGGCAACCCGATCGATGGCAAGGGCCCGCTGACCGATGTCACCCGCAGCCGCGTCGAAGTGAAGGCACCGGGCATCATCCCGCGCGAATCGGTTTCGGAACCGGTGCAGTCGGGCCTCAAGGCGATCGACGCGCTCGTTCCCGTCGGCCGCGGCCAGCGCGAGCTGATCATCGGTGACCGCCAGACCGGCAAGACCGCGGTCGCAATCGACACCTTCATCAACCAGAAGACCGCCAACGCGGGCGACGACGAAGGCAAGAAGCTGTACTGCATCTATGTCGCGGTCGGCCAGAAGCGCTCGACCGTCGCGCAGATCGTGCGCCAGCTCGAAGAAAACGGCGCGATGGAATATTCGATCGTGGTCGCCGCAACCGCTTCGGAGCCTGCCCCGCTGCAGTATCTCGCGCCCTACACCGGCTGCGCGATGGGCGAATTCTTCCGCGACAACGGCATGCACGCCGTGATCGTGTATGACGACCTTTCGAAGCAGGCCGTCGCCTATCGCCAGATGTCGCTGCTGCTCCGCCGCCCGCCGGGCCGCGAAGCCTATCCGGGTGACGTGTTCTACCTTCACAGCCGCCTGCTCGAGCGTGCGGCGAAGATGAACGGCGCGAATGGCGGCGGTTCGCTGACCGCGCTGCCGATCATCGAAACCCAGGCCGGTGACGTGTCGGCCTATATCCCGACCAACGTGATCTCGATCACCGATGGCCAGATCTTCCTTGAAACCAACCTGTTCTACCAGGGCATCCGTCCGGCGATCAACGTCGGCCTGTCGGTGTCGCGCGTGGGCGGTGCGGCGCAGACCAAGGCGATGAAGAAGGTCTCGGGCTCGATCAAGCTGGAGCTGGCGCAGTACCGCGAAATGGCGGCCTTCGCGCAGTTCGGTTCGGACCTCGATGCCTCGACCCAGAAGCTGCTCAACCGCGGCGCGCGCCTGACCGAGCTGCTCAAGCAGCCGCAGTTCTCGCCCATGCCGTTCGAAGAGCAGACCGTGTCGATCTACGCCGGCACCAACGGCTATCTCGATGCGATCGCGGTCGACCGGGTGACCGAATACGAAGCCGCGATGCTCAGCTTCATGCGCAACGAACACGCCGACGTGCTGGCCGACATCCGCACCACCGGCAAGTTCGAAGGCGAAACCGCGGACAAGACCAAGGCCGCGCTCGACGCATTCGCCAAGCAGTTCGCCTAATCACCAGGGGAGACCACCTAAACCATCATCGTCACCCTGAACTCGTTTCAGGGTCCATGTTTCAACCAAGCGCGGGTCCAGCGGACCTCAGCACCAAGACCGAAAATGGATGCTGAAACAAGTTCAGCATGACGGGAAAGGGATAGATTAGCACAAGATGGCAAGCCTCAAGGAACTCAAAGGTCGGATCAACTCGGTCAAGTCGACCCAGAAGATCACCAAGGCCAAGCAGATGGTCGCCGCGGCCAAGCTGCGCAAGGCACAGGCAGCCGCCGAAGCCGCACGCCCCTATGCCGAGCGGCTGAGCGCGGTCATGGCGTCGCTGGCCGGCAAGGTGAGCGGCGACAGTGCG
>JBGSPZ010000386.1:0-11166 GCA_041738375.1 Parerythrobacter sp.
CCTCTTTCCACACCAGCAGTGGCCGTCCCGTGCCATCCGGGAGAAGAAACATGGCGAGCGCCGCGATGACCGCGATGGTGCCGTCAGTCCATGATCCTTGGGGAAGCAGCGGCGCGACCAGCGGCTGCGTGACCCAGCCGATAAAGGCGATGAGCACCAGCGGCACCAGCCGCTTTTCCGGCGCGCTCCATGCGGCGCGGCTGTCAATCGCAGCGCGTGCTGCGGTGAGGTCGAACGGATGCACGCTCACCTGCTGCACCCGCGCGATGATCCATGCGGCGAGTGGTATGCTCACCACCACCACCGGCACGCCGTAAAGCGACCATTGCACAAAGGTGATGCGCACGCCTGCAATCTCGTCAAGCAAGCCCACCGCAATCGCATTGGTGGGCGATCCGACAATCGTGCCTAATCCGCCGATGCTGGCCGCAAAGGCGATCCCCATCGGCAGCGCGCCGAAGATACCGTCCTGCCGAGGGTTCTCCCCGTCCGCGTCGATCCCGCCACCGCCTTCCAGCACCGCGAGCGCCATCGGCATCATGATCAGCGCGGTTGAGGTGTTCGAGATGAACATCGATAGCAGCGCGGCTGAGATCATGAAGGCCAGCAGCAATCGGGCAGAGCCGCCTTTGGTGCCGACCGCGCGCAGGATCGCGAGGCTCAAACGGCGATGCAACCCGGTCCGCTCGATCGCTAGCGCGATGAACGCCCCGCCGAGCAGCAGGAACAGGATCGGCTCGTAATAGGCGCTGGCGGTTTCCTTGGCGTTGAGCACTCCGGCAAAGGGCAGCACCACGAAAGGCATCAGCGCGGTGGCGGTGAGCGGGATCGCCTCGGTCATCCACCACGCCGCCATCAGCACGACCAGCCCGGCGACGACGAATTCCTCGCGCTCCATCCCGCCGGGCGGGGGCAGGAAAATGCCTGCGGCGAGACCAAGCAGGCCGATGACGAGGCCGATGCGTTGCGCGGTCACCTGTGCTCGTTCCTTCCCATGTGCTTGCAAGCTAGACGGGAAGTCCCGCCATTCACAGGATGAAATAGCTCGCCGCGAGCGCGCTCATCAGCACGATGGCGATGAGGTTGAGCAGGCGCATCGCCGCGCTCGGCCGGGCTTCGTCGGGGAGGGCGCAGCGGGTCACCACCATGTGATTGAGCACCGCGATGATCGGCGCGGACAGGAAAGCGACCGATGTGGCGAGGTCGACGAAGGACTTGAAGTCCGCCAGCAGGAACAGGATCGCCGAGAGCGCCAGGATGGCAATGGCCAGCACGATCGCGATGTAGACCCTGCGCAGCCTGCCCGGCTCGCGCTGGTCGGCGATCTCCGCATAGGCCGAAGTGAAGGCGCGGCCATAGGCGTCGAAGGCGGCGAAAATCGTCGTCAGCATCACCGCTAGTGCGGAAATGGCGGCCAGAAGGGCGGGAACCTCGCCCAGCGTTTCGCGGTAAAGCCCGACCACCTGCGTCGCGAAACCCACCGCATCCGAGGCCGGCTCGACCGCATTGGCGTGCATCACCCCTGCGCCCATGATGCAGAAGCACACCGCCAGCACCGCGCTCAGCACATAACCGCTGAGGAAGCCGAGCCGCGCTTCGGACAGGGTTACCGGCCTGCCATCGGGGTTGCGTGTTTCTGCCTCGATGGTCCAGATCGATTGCGGGATCGACACGTCGAGCGGGTTGGGCATGAACCCTGCCAGCGCGACAAGGAACAGGATTGCCTTGGGATCGCCGGCCCAGCCGAAGTCGCCCAGCGTCGCCCATTCGACCCTGGGCAGGACCAGCACGGTCGTCGCCACGGTCGCGACGATGAGGAACGCCATCAGCACCCGGTTGACCGCATCGAGCCAGCCATATCCCCCGGCGATGATCAGAATGACGGTTGCCGCGATCACCAGTCCCGCCAGCACCGGCACCGACAGCGATACCCCGGTTAGTGCCCCGATCAGCCCGGCGGTCGTTGCGCCGACCGCGGCGACCACGATCGGGGTGACAGGGACGATGACCAGCAGGAACAGCACCGGTGCCCACAGGCCGAGCTCGCGGTATCCCGCCAGCAGGCTCCGCTTGGTAGCGTGCCCGTAATCCACCCCGAAACGGAAGGCGGGGTATTTGAGGATGTTGATGAGGATAATGATCCCGGCGAGCGCGAGCCCGAACAACGCCCCCGCGCGGGTCGACTGGACGAGGTGCGACACACCGACCGCCGCGCCGGAAAACAGCAGGCCCGGCCCCAGCGTGCGCCAGTAATGCGATCGCGATCCGGCCATGACCCCTCCCCCCTTGCAGGGGAGTTAGCCGGGAATGCCGCCTATGGCGATAGCCGGATGCGGCCTATTCGACCACTTCGGGCTGGTAGTTCTCGCCCGGCAGGTCGATCCCGATGAAGGTCACCGTTCCGGTCCGTTCGCCGCGCCGGATAATTTTTTCCAGCTTCTGGCCACGTTCGGTGAGCAGCCGCTGGATGTTCGCCGGGATGCGGAAGGACGCGTTGCGCTCGATCCCGTCAGCCCCGGTCTGGGTCACGAAGCCATAGCCCGGATCGCGCTCGCCATTGGCGAGGTCGGCGATCGCATATTCGTAAAGCGAGGCCTCCGCCCTGGTGGTTTCGGCGATCATTGGCTTCACTTCGTCATTGGCAAACCCGGCAAGGTGAGCGCGGAGATCGGCATCCCAGTTCCTGAAATAGAACGGTGCGGCCTCGCCATAGAGCTTCGAGACATGCAGCGTATCGCCGCGCTTTTCGGTGCCGCGCAGCGAATTGACAAACTCGCGCGCCGATTCGTCGAGCAGTTCGCCGACATTGTCGGCGGTGAAGGCGGTGTCGCGGATCGACGGCCCGCCGATCTCGCCGCGCCAGAAGCCGTAAATGACCTTGGGGTTCTTCCAGTTGGGATAGACGATCCTGGTGCGGATGTCCCTGGGGCTCATCGCCACGCCGTTGATGGTGATGAAGGGGGCCTCGTCGAGCGGCAGTCCGGCCTCGCCGATCTTCATCCGCGACGGTTGGCTGAGCGGATAGTTAAGCGCGATCTGCTCGATCACCGCCGCGTTGTGCAGGTTGATCCAGAACGCCAGCTGCTCGTTGCGGCTCAGGCTGGCGATATCGACCTTGTCCGCAGTGCGTTCGAGATCCTGCCGGTACTCGGTCAGCGATGCGATGACATTTGGCTCGAGAAACTCGAACACCACCCGGTTGCCTTCCAGCCGGTAGCGCGATTCGTGGCCGTAGATGCGGCGCGTGCCCATCCCGGGCTCGACCGTTGGGGCACCTTCGCGGATCGAACGGCCCATGCGAAACACCATGAAGCCCAGCGCATCGTCCCAGATGGTGTAGTCGATCCGCGTCGCAACCGGATTGGCCTTGGGCTTGAAGCGATCGAAGCGCGCGTCCGGAGCGGGCGCGCTCATGATGGAATCCTGCGCGGTGGCGACCGCCGGCGTGCCCAAGGCCAGTGCAATGGCCGAGCCCAAGGCCGACCGCAGTGCGAGGGAGGCGAAAGTTCGCATGTCGGTTATCCTGTTCATATTGCGCGCAATGTTCCCGGCCCATAGCAAACCGCGGCCTTGACGCTGTGGGCAAGTCGATCAACTGCCTGCTGGGCACGACCAAAGGCTTGTGGCGCCGCCCGCACCATTGCTGCAGTAAGGGCGCGGGGCAGAAACCCCTATTTGGGTGCCAGCACCATCAGCATCTGGCGGCCTTCGAGGCGCGGGAAAGCTTCGACCTTGGCGATGGTTTCGACATCGTCCTGCACCCGCTTGAGCAGGTTCATGCCCAGCTCCTGGTGCGCCATTTCGCGCCCGCGGAAGCGCAGGGTGATCTTCACCTTGTCGCCGTGTTCGAGGAACTTGTTCACATTGCGCATCTTCACGTCGTAATCATGCGTGTCGATGTTGGGACGCATCTTGATCTCCTTGATCTCCTGCGTCTTTTGCGTCTTGCGAGCGGCGTTGGCCTTTTTCTGGGCCTCGAAGCGATGCTTGCCGACGTCGAGGAACTTGCACACCGGCGGGTCCGCGTTGGGGGACACTTCGACGAGATTGAGGCCGAGTTCGTTGGCCTGTTCAGTCGCTTCTCTGGTGTACATCACGCCAAGGTTTTCGCCTTCGTGATCGATCACGCGCACCTTGTCGCTCTGGATGAGATTGTCGTAGCGCGGACCGCTCTTGACGGGCGGTTGCAGCGTGCGCCGGGGTGGACGGGCTATGGGGCAGACTCCTGTTATTGCCTCGGTTGGAGGCGGCTATGTAGGGATAGCGCCGGGCAAAGGCCAGCGATTCCACGCGGTCGATCTCGCGAATCTTCGGTGCTGTTGAGTTTTCGCTACGCCGCCTGCCGCCACAGAGGGAAAGTCGCCAGCCGCGCCCCGGCGTGGACCATAGCGTCGATCGCGGCTGCGGGCTGCATCGCGCGAAGTATCGCCGGATCGCCCGCGTCCATCCCGCCGGTGTAGGCCCCGAAAGCGGGCAGGATCATCCGGCCCGAGCTCTCCGCGCCGTGCGCGATCACCGCACAAGCGCGGCGGACGTGCCGGTCACGAATCTTCAGTTTCAATCGAGGGTGGAAATGGCCCGAGAGTTCCGGCCGTGTCTCTCCGCGCTTCGCCTCGTGGCGCAGCACCAGCCCGGCGATTTCCAGCTCGTTCGCCAGCGTGCCGCCGTGGCGGTTCTCCATATCGGGATCGTGGTTGCCGGTGATCCACACCCAGTCGGTCGCCCGAGTCAGCGCGCTGAGCATCCCGGCGGCATGATCCTCCAGCCGGGCGGACCCCTCGCTGTCGTGGAAATTGTCCCCCAGCGTATAGACCCGGCGCGCGCCCGTTGCGCCGATCGCCTCGGCGATCCGCCCGAGCGTCTCGCGCGAATCATAGGGCGGGATCATCTGCCCGTGACGCGCGAAGAAACTGCCTTTCTCGAGATGCAGGTCGGCCACCAGCAGCGCGTTCTCGCGCGGCCAGTAGAGCGCATTGCTACGCAGGAGGGCGAATTCCTCGCCTGCGAACGAAAGGGGAACCATCGCTCCCCCTTGCCGCAGCGCCCGCGCCTTGGCAAGAGTGCGGCATGAGCGATTTGCAAGACCACACCGCCCGCGCGAAGCACTGGTTCGAGAGCCTGCGCGACGATATCTGCGCCGCCTTCGAGGCGATCGAACGCGAGGCCGGGTCCGATGCCGCGTTCCAATACACCCCGTGGGAGCGGGAAGAGGAAGGCAATCCCGACCCCGGCGGCGGGGTGCAGGGCCTGATGAAGGGCAAGGTATTCGAAAAGGTCGGGGTCAATGTCTCGACCGTGAAGGGCAATTTCTCGCCCGAATTCGCCGGTCAGGTGAATGGCGCGAGCGCGGACAGCCCCGGCTTCACCGCCACCGGGATCAGTCTGGTGGCGCATATGGCCAACCCGCATGTGCCTGCGGTGCATATGAACACCCGCTTCCTGACCACCGGCAAGGCGTGGTTCGGCGGCGGGGCCGACCTCAATCCGCCGATCCCTTATGAGGAGGATACCGAGGACTTTCACGCCCGCTTCCGCGCCGCCTGTGCCGGGCACAACCCGACCTATTACGACCGGTTCAAGAAGTGGGCCGACGATTATTTCTTCATTCCCCACCGCGGGGTGCACCGCGGGGTCGGCGGGATCTTCTACGACCATCTCGAATGCGCCGACGATGCCGCATTCGAGCGCAATCTTGCCTTCACGCAGGACGTGGGCCGGGCGTTTCTCGACATCTACCCCAAGCTGGTGCGCCGCCGGATGCAGAGCGCCTTCACCCCGGCAGACAAGCTGACCCAGCTCGAATGGCGCGGGCGCTATGCCGAGTTCAACCTCGTCTATGACCGGGGCACGCTGTTCGGCCTCAAGACCGGTGGCAATATCGACGCGATCCTGATGAGCCTGCCGCCCGAAGCGGTGTGGAGCTGAGCTTGGTCCTGACCCTAGCGCGATCCCTCGACCCAGCCGCGTGCCGATTCGCGCAGCTCGTTGCTGGTTCCGCCCAGGCGGACATATTCATCCTGTAGGTCCCGCGTGGCGATCAGTACTGCGGGCGAGAGCAGTCGATCGAACTGCATTCCGATTTCCCCGTCCCATCGCTCGGGGCTCGACCACACCAGGCTACCGAAGGCTTCGAACACGCTCCATTCGAGCAGGACATCGCTGCAGGGGCTGTCCTCGCGAAAAATCGGCAAATCGGTCGGTGCGACGATGCGGGCTCCGGTCAGGGAGATATCCACCAGGGTGGCGGAGCGGGTTCCGTGCAGGGTGGTAATGCGCGCGGGCAGGCTGGTCGCGAGCCGACTCCTTTCCCGGCGATGCGGTATTCCAGACAAGGTGGTGCCATTCCGGGTCATCCATCGAGGGTATTGGTCTATGGTCACGACCAAGTTGACCGCAGGGTGCGTGGCACTACATATCGCCCGACGGGCCGATAATGTCGCAAGTCTCGTTCGGGCACAGCGCATCTGCCGATCTGACAACTCCCCTCAGACAGGGACAAGGAGTCCTTCAAATGCACCGCGCTTTTCTCATGTCCTTTCTCCTGCTTGCCGCGTGCGACGTGCCCGAGGCCGGCGATCCTGCAGCGCCCAAGGTCGCGCCGGTGCTCGATACGCCCGAAGCGGTCGACAACCAGACCTTTGCCAAGCCGCTGGAGGCGCGGGTGGTCAATGTCGATCTCGATCTCGACCTCGATTTTGCGGAGAAAAAGGTCTCCGGCACCGCGATGCTCGATCTGATTGCCAAGCCCGGCGTGGAGCAGGTGATCCTCGACAATGACGGGCTCGATATCGCCAGCGTGACCGACGGCGAGGGCAAGCCACTCGAATACGAAGTCGGCGAGGAAGTGGAGGGCAAGGGCGCACCGCTGACAATCACCATGGGTGACGCGCGAGAGATCACTATCGCCTATTCGGCGAGCGATGCCGAAGCGCTGCAATGGCTCAGCCCCGAGCAGACCGCCGGCGGCAAGCAGCCCTACCTGTTCAGCCAGGGGCAGGCGACGCTCAACCGCACCTGGATCCCGACGCAGGACAGCCCGGGTATCCGCCAGACCTGGTCCGCCCGGATCACCGCGCCGGAAGAGCTGACCGTGGTCATGTCGGGGCTGTCGCAGGGCGATCCGGAAGCGGTCGAGGGGGGCAAGCGAGCCTTCACCTTCGAAATGGACAAGCCGGTCGCGCCCTATCTGATCGCGATTGCCGCGGGCGATATCGTGTTCAAGGAGCTCGGCCCGCGCAGCGGCGTGTGGTCCGAACCGGCGATGATCGATGCCGCAGCGAAGGAGCTGGAAGACACCGAAAAGATGATCGACGCGGCGGAAGAACTCTACGGCCCCTACCGCTGGGGCCGCTACGACATGATCGTGCTGCCGCCGTCCTTCCCCTATGGCGGGATGGAAAACCCGGTGATGACCTTCCTCACGCCGACCTTCATCGCGGGCGACAAGAGCCTGACCGGCCTCGTCGCGCATGAACTGGCGCACAGCTGGTCGGGCAACCTGGTGACCAATGCGGTGTGGGGCGACGGCTGGCTCAACGAAGGGGTAACCTCCTATTTCGAGAACCGCATCGTCGAGCAGGTCTACGGCAAGGAACGCGCCGAGCAGGAAGCCGCGCTGTCTTACGCCAATATCGAGAAGACGCTGGCCGAGGTCGGGGCGGACGCCCCGGGCACCGCGCTGCACACCGAAAGCACCGGCGAGGAACTGGTCGGCAGCGCGATCGCTTACGACAAGGGATCGTTCTTCCTGCGCACGGTGGAGCACGAGGTCGGCCGCGTGCGGTTCGATGCCTGGCTGCGCCAGTGGTTCGACAACCACGCCTTCCAGCCCGCGACGAGCAAGATGATCCTCGACGACATGATGAAGAACCTGGTCGAAAGCCCCGAAGAGGCCGAGAAGCTCAAGCTGCGCGAGTGGATCTTCGAGCCGGGCCTGCCGGACAATGTCTACAAGCCCGATCCAAAGGCCTTTGCCGAGGTCGACGCGGCGGCCAAGGCCTTCGCCGACAATCGCAAGCTGGACGAGAAGGCGTGGACCAGCTGGTCGTCTGCCGAACGCCAGCGGTTCCTCGCCAAGCTGCCGCGCGAGCTCGACAATGCCGAGCTGGCGGCGCTGGACGAGGCGCTCAAGCTCTCGGCGAACAAGAACAACGAAGAGCTGTTCCTGTGGCTCGACCTCGCGATGGCCAACCAATACGAAGCCGCCGTGCCGCAGACCGAGAAGTTCCTCGCCATGGTCGGCCGCGCCAAATTCGTCCGCCCGCTGTTCACCACCCTGTGGGGAGAGGGTGCGTGGGGCCAATCAATCGCGAAGCGGACCTATGCCAAGACCCGCAGCAGCTACCATTCGGTGACGCAGGGCGCGGTGGACAAGGTGATGGGCAGGACAGAAAGCTAGTGTGACCGGCGAAGCGCACTTGCGACGATAAGTCGCGCAGCCGGAGTTTTCGGTTTCGCTACAGCCTTGCGAGAATCTATCGCTGGCCGCCAAGGGGTGGTCGGCCGATGAATCGCAATCTTCTGGTCCTGGCGTTCATCATGTTCATCGACATGGCGGGCATCGGCCTGATCATGCCGGTCATGCCGTCGTTGATCGGCAATCTCGGCGATGTCGGGATCGACCGTGCGGCAGAGATCGGCGGCTGGCTGCTGTTCTCCTACGCCTTGATGCAGTTCCTCTTCTCGCCGGTGATCGGCGGGCTGAGCGACCGCTTCGGACGCCGCCCGGTGCTGCTGGTAACGCTGGCGCTGCTCGGCGTCGACTATGCGGTGATGGCCTGGGCACCGAGTCTCGCATGGCTGTTCGTCGGGCGCATCGTGTCGGGCATCATGGGAGCGAGCTGGGCAGCGGCGAACAGCTGCATTGCGGATTCGATCCCGGCCGAACGGCGCGGGGCCGCTTTCGGGCTGCTCGGCGGCGCGGGGGCTTCGGGCTTCGTGCTCGGCCCGGCAATCGGCGGTTTCATCGGGCAGTTCGGTGATCGGCTTCCGTTCGTCGCCGCAGCCGTCATGTGTTTCATCGGCGTCGGGTTGGGGCTGGTCCTTTTTCGCGAGACTCTGCCCGAGAGTAAGCGCCGGGCATTCGATATCCTGCGCGCCAATCCGTTCGGGACGATCGTCCGGATGGCGCGGGTGCCGCTGGTGATCGGGTGCCTGACGGGGATCTTCTTCATGCAGCTGGCAGCACAATCGCAGATTGCGGTCTGGGCCTATTACGGGACCGCGAAGTTCGGCTGGACCCCCTTGGTCATCGGCGCGACCATTGCGTTCTACGGGGTGCTCCTCGCCATTGCGCAGGGTTTCCTCAGCGGCCGGGCGATCGCGCGCTTCGGGCCGGTACCCACGGCGATCACCAGCCTGTGCTTCGCGGTGCCCTCGTTTCTCATCCTCGCCTTCGCGCCGGCGACTCCGGTTGTGGTGTTGGGCATGGTGATCGGGTCGCTGGCGGGAATGTGCTTTCCGGCGATGCAGCAACTGATGACGCAGCGCATTGCGGAGGATGCGCAGGGCGAATTGCAGGGCTCGATCGCCAGCACGATCAGCCTGACGTCGATCCTCGGCCCGCCGATAATGACCGGTGTGTTCGGTGCCTTTGCCGATGACGCGGGGCTTTACATGCCCGGCGCGCCCTTCGTCCTGTCAGCCGCGCTCATGCTTGTCGCCGTCGTCGTGTTGGCAGCGACATTGCACCGCCATGCCTGACCCTAGGTTTTTTGCATTGCAATAAGTCGCGCTGGCCCGCACATTTTGCCTGATGCTCCGCCAGTACGAACTTGTTGAACGGGTCAAGGAATACGACCCCGACGCCGACGAGGCGCTGCTCAACCGTGCCTATGTCTATACCGTGCAGAAGCACGGCACGCAGAAGCGGGCTTCGGGCGATCCCTATTTCAGCCATCCGGTCGAGGTTGCGGGTCTGATGACCGACCTCAAGCTCGACCAGGAAACCATCATCACCGCGCTGCTCCACGATACGGTGGAGGACACGCTGGCGACTATCGAGGATGTCGAGGAGTTGTTTGGCCCGGAGGTCGCGCGGCTGGTCGACGGGGTGACCAAGCTTTCCAAGATCGAAGCGATGCCCGAGAACGAGCGCGCGGCGGAAAACCTGCGCAAGTTCCTGCTGGCGATGAGCGAGGATATCCGTGTGCTGCTGGTCAAGCTGGGCGACCGGCTGCACAACATGCGCACGCTGCATTTCATCAAGTCGCCTGAGAAACGCCAGCGCATCGCGCGCGAGACGATGGATATCTATGCCCCGCTCGCCGAGCGGGTGGGGATGTACGAATACATGCGCGAGATGCAGCTGCTCGCCTTTGAGCAGCTCGAGCCCGACGCCTATCGTACGATCACCGGGCGGCTCGAACAGATCCGGCGGCAGGACGGCGGGCAGGTCGATGCGATCGCGCTGGCGATCAAGCAGGCGCTCGCCGCCGCCGGGCTCAAGGTCGAGGTCACGGGGCGCGAGAAGCACCCCTATTCGATCTGGAAGAAGATGGCCGAGCGCCACCTGCCGTTCGACCAGGTGACCGATATCATGGCCTTCCGCGTGATTACCGAGAGCGAATCCGACTGCTATCTCGCGCTCGGCGTGCTGCACCAGGTGTGGCAGTTCATCCCCGGGCGGTTCAAGGACTATATCTCGACGCCGAAGACGAACGGCTATCGCAGCCTCCACACCGCGCTGATCTACGAGAATTCGATGCGGGTGGAGGTGCAGGTCCGCACCCGAGAAATGCACCGCACCAACGAATTCGGGCTCGCCGCGCACTGGGCCTACAAGCAGGGCGACCGGCCCGACGGGCAGGTCGGCTGGCTGCGCGACCTGATCGAGATCGTCGACGCGAGCCACGATGCCGAGGAACTGCTCGAACACACGCGGCTGGCGATCTACCAGGACCGGATTTTCGCCTTCACCCCCAAGGGATCGCTGTTCCAGCTGCCCAAGGGCTCGACCCCGGTCGATTTCGCCTTTGCCGTGCACAGCGAGCTGGGCGCGCAGACCGTCGGCGCGAAGATCAACGGGCGCCACATGCCGCTGCGCACCCCGCTGGGCAATGGCGATGTGGTCGAGATCATCAAGGGCAAGACCGCCGAGCCGCAGCTGAGCTGGCTCGGCTTCGTCGTCACCGGCAAGGCGCGCGCCGCGATCCGCCGCGCAGTGCG
>JBGSPZ010000393.1:0-1541 GCA_041738375.1 Parerythrobacter sp.
AGCAGCCCGCGCTCGACCACCCGGCGCAGCACGGTCGAGCCGGCGCGCATGGCGATTTCCGCCAGCAGCAGGTTGGTTGCGGGGTTTTCGCTGATGCCGGGGACGTGCTGCCCCTGATCGACCGTCCTCGTCCTGCGTCGCTTAGCCATGTCTGCCTTCCCGGGTGACGCGTTTCGCGCGGCGCGGCGTCACTTCTTGCGGCCGAAATCCACCGTCACGACGTTGCTGCCGTCCTCGCTAGCTGGAACGGCCTTGACGCCGCCCTGTTCCGCGACCCCGTCGTTCTCCGCATCGTCATGCGCCTCGGGCGCCATGTCGGCGACGCTGGCCTGGAACTGCAGCCCGAAATCGACCGCCGGATCGACGAAGGCGGTGATCGCGGAATACGGCACGTCGAGCTTGGCGGGGATCTGGTTGAAGCTGAGCCCGACCGAGAAGCCGTCCTCGCGCACGTTGAGGTCCCAGAACTTGTTCTGCAGCACGATCGTCATCTCGTCGGGGAAGCGTTCGCGCAAGGACTTGGGGATATCGACCCCCGGCGCGCCGGTCTTGAAGGTGATGTAGAAATGATGCGGCCCGGGCAGGGTGCCGCCGCCGCTCTGGATCTCGCCCAGCACCCGGCCGACCACCGCGCGCAGCGCTTCCTGCACGATCTCGTCGTAGGGGATCAGGCTGTCGGGCGCATCGTCGCTCATGTCGGCCTAGGTGGCGGCGCGGGCGCGCGCGGTCAAGCGGGAATACTTGCGCCTTCCACGCCCTTGCGTATAGCGCGGGTCCATCATGCGAACGGCCAGCATCACCCGCGACACGGCGGAAACGAAGATCGCCATCGAGGTCAATCTCGACGGCAGCGGTACTTATGCTATACACACGGGCATTGGCTTTCTCGACCATATGGTCGAACAGTTCGCCAGGCACTCGCTGATCGACGTGAAGATGACAATCGATGGGGACCTTCATGTCGATCAGCACCACACCACCGAAGACAGCGCGCTCGCGCTGGGCCAGGCGCTTGCCGCCGCGCTGGGCGACAAGGGCGGCATAGGGCGCTACGGCACCGCCTATTCGCCGATGGACGAGACGCTGAGCCGGGTGTCGCTCGACATTTCGGGGCGGCCCTATCTGGTGTGGAAGGCGGGCTTCAGCCAGCCGCGGCTGGGCGAGTGGGACACCGAGCTGATCGAGCACTGGTTCCACTCGGTCGCGCAGACCTGCGGGCTGACGCTACATGTCGAGCTGCTCTATGGTTCGAACAACCACCACATCTGCGAAAGCATCTACAAAGGCTTCGCCCGCGCGATGCGGCAGGCGGTGGAGCTGGACGCGCGCAAGGGCGGGGCGATCCCGAGCACCAAAGGAACGCTTGGTGGGTGAGGTAGTGGCCCTCGTGGACTACGGGGCTGGTAATCTGCATTCGGTCGAGAACGCGCTGCGGCGGGTCGGGGCCTCGGTCACCGTCACCGCAGACCCGGACGTTATCCGCGCGGCGGACCGGATCGTGCTGCCGGGCGTGGGCAGCTTCAGGGCCTGCGCCGAAGGGC
>JBGSPZ010000401.1:0-2697 GCA_041738375.1 Parerythrobacter sp.
CGCAGGTCGTCGCCTTCCTGCTCGGCGGCGGGGCCAGTCTGCTCGCGCATGGCGGCAAGGCGAGCGCCCGCGCCGCGGTCAACACCAGCCCCGAACCGGTCAGCAATATCGCCGTCTCGACCGTCGAGGATGTGGCGACGGTGGGCCTGCTCTACCTCGCCTACGAGTATCCCTATATTGCGGGCGGGATTGCGCTGGTGCTGCTCGCGCTGGCGGTCTGGCTGCTGCTGATTGCGCGGCGGATTATCCGGAAACTGTTTGGAGCCGGAAAGCCGACCGAAAGCGGTTAAGCGACCGCTTTCAGCTTTGCCTTGCCGTGCTTGGCAATGAAATCCTCGACCACCGGGGCAACCTTGGTGCGCCACTTGCTTCCGTTGAAGATGCCGTAATGGCCCGCGCCTTCGGCCATGTAGTAGCCCTTTTTGCTCTCCGGCAGGCCGGTCGCGAGTTTCAGCGCCGCCTTCGTCTGGCCGAGGCCCGAGATATCGTCCCGCTCGCCCTCGATCGCCAGGATCGCGGTGCGGTCGATATCGCCCACATCGACCCGCTTGCCGCGATGCTCGAAGGTGCCGTTGGGGATCGAGTGCTTCTGGAACACCTCTTCCACCGTCTGGAGATAGAATTCCTCGGTCATGTCGCACACGCTGCGATACTCGTCGTAGAAACCCTTGGTCGCCTGCGCGCTCCCATCGTCGCCGATGTTGAGATGCTTGAACATCTCGTAGTGGCTCATCATGTGGCTGCCGAGGTTCATGCTCATGAAGCTCGCGAGCTGGAGGAAGCCGGGATAGACCTTCCGCCCCGCGCCGCGATACTGCATCGGCACGGTGGCGATCACCGTGTGGCGGAACCATTCGATTGGCCGTTCCATCGCAAGATCGTTGACCGTGGTCGGGCTTTCGCGGGTGTCGATCGGGCCGCCCATCATGGTCAGCGTCTGCGGGGCCGCAGGGTGGCTGTCGCGGTTCATGATCGCGGTCGTGGCCAGTGCGGGGACCGAAGGCTGGCACACCGCCATCATGTGGGCACGCTCTCCGTTACCCTGGGCGGCGATATGGTCGAGGAATTCGATCAGATAGTCGATGTAGTCGTCGAGATCGAAATGCCCCGCCTCGACCGGCACCATCTTCGCGTCGGCCCAGTCGGTGATGTAGACATCGCAGCTTTCGACCATCCGCGCCACCGTGCCGCGCAGCAGCGTGGCGTAGTGCCCGCTCATCGGGGCGACGATCAGCAGCTTGGGCGCATTGGCGGGCAGGCCTTCGCGGCGGAAGCGCTTGAGATCGCCGAACGGCTTGCCGAGCACGGTCGATTCCTCGACCGGGTACGCCTTCGACCCGATCTCGACGAACTCGATCCCGAACGCCGGCTTGCCATAGGGCGCGGCGGCGTGGGCGAAGACTTCGAGCGCGGACGCCATCATCGAGCTCATGCCGAGATAGCCCATCGGCAGGCGCGGGTTGGACAGCATGCCCGACCCGATCGAGGCCCAGGCGCTGGCGCTGTTGAGCCAGGCGCGCTGCAATTCATGGATGTGGTAAAGCAATCCGAGGTCCTCTGCTGAAACCGTGCCCCGGCGTCTCGCGGGACCTTTTGTGCACTGCACACTGACCGATCCGGTGGCATTGTGCAACGCATCATTCGTGCGCCGGTGGGAAAAGCCTGCGCAAATGGTGGAATTCGCCGCATTGCCTCGCTACGTCCGCCGCATGGAAGCACAGCAAGACGAGATCGCCGAATCCCCGCAGCCGCGGCGAGGCTCGATATTCTCGCGCCGGTCGGCCAAGGGGGAGGGCGAAGCGGGGCTTGAAGCGGAGGCCAAGCCGTCGAAGTCGCTCCGCCCACTGAAGATGATCTATGTCGAGGCGGCGAAGTACCCGACCCAGATCGCGTTTGCCTTCCTAGCGCTGCTCATCACCGCATCGGCGATGCTGGCGATCCCTGCGGGCTTCAAGCTGATCATCGACAAGGGTTTCTCGCAAGGCGGCGATCCGGCCGATATCGCGCGCTGGTTCCGTTACCTGCTGCTGATCGTTCTGGTGCTTTCCATCGGCACCGCCTTGCGGTTCTATTTCGTCAGCTGGATCGGCGAGCGGGTGGTGGCCGATATCCGGCTGAAAGTGCAGCGCAACCTGCTGCGCCTCGCGCCGGGTTTCTACGAAGAGAACAGCCCGAAGGAAATCTCCAGCCGGATGACCTCGGACACGACGCTGATCGAGCAGGTGGTCGGGACCACCGTATCGGTCGCATTGCGCAATACGCTGATGGCGATCGGCGGGACGATCTACCTGTTCTTCCTCGCCCCGCAGATGACCATCGGCCTCGCGCTGGTGATCCCCGCGATCATCATCCCGATCACCGTCTTCGGGCGGCGGCTGCGCAATGTCTCGCGCACCAGCCAGGACCGGGTGGCCGATGTCGGTGCGATGGTGACCGAGGTGCTCGGTGCGATGAAGATCGTCCAGGCGTTCAACCAGGAAGCGCGCGAGGGCGAGCGGTTCGAGGGCGCGGTCGAGCGGACCTTTGCGGTCGCCAAGCGGCGGATCATGATCCGCGCAATCATGACCTCTGTCATCATCCTGATGATCTTCGGTTCGATCACGCTGCTGATGTGGCGCGGCGCGAACGGGGTCGCGACCGGCGAGATCAGCGGCGGGACCATCGCCGCCTTCGTGCTGACCGGCGGCCTGGTCGCGG
>JBGSPZ010000410.1:0-4398 GCA_041738375.1 Parerythrobacter sp.
GGCGATGCTCGACCGGCTGAACGGTGAAGATGCGCCCGCCGCCGTGGTGCTGGCGTTCGAGCCCGCAGACGCGCTCGCCTACGGCCGGGTGATCGCCGATGCGGTTGGCCGGATCGCGAAGATGGTCGAATTCAAGGATGCCGACGAGACCGAGCGCGCCTGCCGCCTGTGCAATTCGGGCCTGATGGCGGCGAAGGCTGCGGATCTGTGGGCACTGCTGGACCGGGTCGGCAAAGACAATGCGCAGGGCGAATACTACCTGCCCGATATCGTCAACATCGCCATCGGGGATGGCCGGGTATGCGCGGCGGTGACGACCGAGGATCCGAACGAAGTGGCGGGGATCAACAGTCGCAGCGAACTCGCCCAAGCGGAGCGCCAATGGCAGGAGGAACAGCGCGAGCACTGGATGGCCGAGGGGGTCACCCTGCGCTCTCCCGAGACGGTGTTCTTCAGCTACGATACGCAATTGTCCAGCGATGTGACGATCGAGCCCAATGTCGTCTTCGGCCCGGGCGTGACGGTGGCCAGCGGCGCGACGATCCGCGCTTTCAGCCATCTGGAGGGAGCGATCATCGGCGAGGGTTGCTTGGTCGGCCCCTACGCCCGGCTGCGCCCCGGCGCGGTGATGGAGAAGGGCAGCAAGGTCGGCAATTTCGTCGAGATGAAGGCGGCGATACTGGGCGAGGGGGCCAAGGCGAGCCACCTGACCTATCTCGGCGATGCGGTGGTGGGGAAAGACGCCAATATCGGCGCGGGTACCATCACTTGCAATTACGACGGCTATTTCAAGTACAAGACCGAGATCGGCGACCGCGCCTTTATCGGCAGCAACAGCGCGCTGATCGCCCCGGTGCGGATCGGGGCCGATGCCATCGTCGCCGCCGGCAGCGCGGTCAGCCGCGATGTGGACGCGGGCGAACTGCGGATGGTGCGAGCCGAGCAGATGGTCAAACCCGGCTGGGCCGACCGCTTCCACGACACGATGAAAAAGAAGAAAGCGGCGGCGAAGAAGGGGTGAAGGTCACGCGCGCCCTGATCGAAATTGCCTTTCTCTTTGCAGCGCTGTTCCTGATTGCACCTTACATTCCATCTCACGAAGGCTTCGTACACACCTTCGGTGTCCAGCAAGCGCTGGCGGTTGCCCTATTTGGAATAGGACGTGCCTTGCGTTGGCGGGAACGTTGGTGGATTGCGGTGCCTGAAGCAGCAGCTTTCGCGGCTTTTGCCTGGGTGCTCTTGGCGAGCTACAATCTCATATGACCAATGATCCAACCTGCTGGCTTTGTCACCGCCCGTTCGACACGCTGATCGAGTGGCATCATCCGGTGCCAAAGGCGAAGAAGGGCAAGATAAAGGTGCCCGTCCACCCGATGTGTCACACCGCGATCCATACCCATTTCACCAACTCGCAGCTTGCCCGGATCGGCGAGGACCGAGCGGCTATTCTGGCGAACGATGCGCTGGCGAAATTCGTCGAGTGGGTGAAGGACAAGCCGCCCGACTTTCACGCACCGACCCGAACAGGGGGCAAGGGGCGGCGGTGAAAGCGGGCGACCCGTGGGGCAGAAGACCTCAGGAGACCTGTAAAGAACCGGGACCAGCGGTTCAGGTCAGTTCGAGATCCCTGCGGTTCGCATCCTTGGTCGCAGTTCCGCTGCGGGCGACTTCGCGCTCCCAGCTTTCGAATTCGCGGCGGCTGAGCAGGTAGCGCCAGCGCGCCTCGTCGAAAGTGATTAGCTTGTCGCGGACCGCCCTGACGACCTCTTCCTTGCGGTTCTTCGACCAATGGACATCGTAGGATTCCGGCAGGCCCGCTCGCTTGATCCGCGAGGCGACCGTCTCGTTCCGGGGATAGGGCATGGCAATTCTCCAACAAACGCCCCCGTCGTTGGAAACACTCGGGCTTCGAGCGTTAATTTCGCTCGAAAAGACAAGGAAAACCGGCGATTTACCATCCCGGATGCCCAATTCCTGCGACGAACCGTGAGCTCGCTCTCTTAACCTACGGTGCCGCGGATGCTGGCTCTGCCGGCCCTTATCATTTGTTAGCCATTCTCGCAGTACAACAAGGCAGCAAGATGCAATCGGTCGACCCGATCGCCGGAGGTCATTGTGAAAGATCGTCGAAACCCCCGCGCCGAAGCCCTTCTGGCCGCCGAGCTGTTCGCGGGCGGCCAGATGCGCGCGGTGCTGGTTGTGGATGCGTCGATCGGCGGGGCCCTGATCGAGCCTCCCGAAGATCTGGCCCTCGTCCCCGGCGAACTCGTCCTCGTCCGACTTTACGGCCTCCAGGCGACCGCCGCCGCTTCGGTACGCTGGGTCCGCGACGGGCAGGCAGGGATCGAGTTTCGCCACCCCCTGCACCAGACTACGCTAGACTTCGCGCTCAACGATTACGCCGGAAGCCTCAAGCACCCAGCCGATCCGGTCGCATCATCGGCCAACCGGGCAGCTTGACATGCGGGTCTCTCCAATCCGGGCTCCGGCTATTCCGAGACTGCAATCAGGCCGCCGAAATAGTCGAGGAATTCGCGCGGCAGCTCGACCGGGTAAAGCGAACCGGAGTAGGCGAGGAGGATCGCCAGCGCAGCCGCCGGGCCGAACGCCAGCGCGGGCACGTGCCACCTTCGAGGGTGCCGGAAATGTAGCGCTGCGACCAGATGGGTCACAAGGGCGGTCACCGCCAAGGCGTAGTACGGGGCGAAGCCGAATTTGAGCGGTGACAGGATCAATGTTCCCGCCGGCCAGTAAAAGTTGGTATCGAGCCCTGCGAGCCATCGCGTCAGCAGCGCTGCACCCGTGTGCATGACGATGAACGCCGCGAGATAGCACCCGCTCAGGAACTGGGCCTGGTGCCAGCCATCCTTGCGTTTGCGCCGCGCTATCCCGCGCAGCAAGACGATCCCGAGTGCGATCTGCGCGGCAAAACCGGCTATCAGCGCGGCCTCGATCACCGGAATGCGATAGACCGCTCGCCCGGCCTGCAGCACCAGCTCTTGCAGTTGCCGGCTCTCGAGCGCCGCAAAATGCGCTGCAAAGTGCAGTAGGAGGAACAGCCCCAGGAATGCCGCCACCCGCCGGTGCGCCCGTCTGGCGCGTACTTGTGCCGAAGCCCCTGCCATGACATTCTCCTAATCGGATATAAAATATCCGGATAAAAAATATCCGCATTAGGAGTCAAGTGTGCAGATTTCCAAGGGTGTCGAATGGGCGGTGCACTGCTGCACCGTGCTTGCACTGGTCGGAGAGCGGCGCGGCCTCAATGCCGAGGCGCTGTCCGAGTTCTTCGAAGTGCCCGGGCCCTACCTCGCCAAGCAGTTGCAGGCGCTCAGCCGGGCGGGGCTGCTCGAATCGATGCGCGGCAAGCATGGCGGGTATCGCCTCGCCAAGCCCGTCGATGAGATCAGCTTGCTCGACATCGTGCTGGCGGTCGAAGGGCCTGGTCCGGCGTTCCGGTGCACCGAAATCCGCCAGAACGGACCTTGCGGAGTTCCGCGCGAGCAATGCCGCCGCCCGTGCGAAGTGGCGGCAGCTTTTGCCGATGCCGAAGCGGCATGGCGTGATGCGCTGCGGCGACGCACGCTGGCGTCGATCATGCAGGAGGCTTCAGCCGGTTCGACGCCGGGGCATTTGCTCGAAATCGTCGAGTGGGTTCAGCGGAAGACCGATACGGTCACCTGACCAAGTGGGTGGCCCCAAAGAGCCACCCATCGCTACGCGCTATTCCCCGCCAGACGGCGCATCCATCAGCTGCTGCATCAGATAGACCCACTGCATCGCCTGCAGCATCGCGCGCTGTTCGTTGTCGACCCCGCCCGAGTGTCCGCCCTTGGTTTCCTCGAAATAGAGATAGGGTTGGCCGTTCGCCGCCATCCGCGCCGCCGCCTTGCGGCCGTGGCTGGGGTGGGTGCGGTCGTCGGCGGTCGAGGTGACATACATGATGCGGGGGAAGGTCTGGTCCGCGGTCAGCTTCTGATAGGGTGAATAGCCGTCGATCCACGCCTTCTGTTCGGGGATGCGCGGGTCACCATATTCGCCGATCCACGAAGCCCCGCGCCCGATCAGGTGATAGCGCAGCATGTCGAACAGAGGAATCTGGACGATCGCGGCGTTGAACAGGTCGGGCCGCTGGGTGAAGGCGGTGCCGACCAGCAAGCCGCCCTGGCTGCCGCCCTGGATGCCGAGATGGTCGGGAGAAGTGAAGCCGCGCTGCACCAGATCGTCGCCGATGGCGATGAAATCGTCCCACGTGCGCTGCTTGTTCTCGCGGATCGCGGTCTGGTGCCATTCCGGCCCGAACTCGCCGCCGCCGCGCATGTTGCCCAGCACATAGGCCCCGCCGCGCTCCAGCCACAGCTTGCCGGTCGATCCGAGATAGCCGGGCAGGCGCGGCAC
>JBGSPZ010000412.1:0-6512 GCA_041738375.1 Parerythrobacter sp.
GGGCGGCGAGCAGGCGCTGCGCGATGCGTGGAATGCGGCGGCGATCCGCCCCGTCGTCGCGCCCGAAGAGATCGCGGCCATGCCGTTTGCCTACACCCGGTTTGGTCCTCCGGGTGCCGTCGCATCGGATCGGATCGATGAACGGATCGGCTTGCGTACCATCAGTTTTGCCAACGGGGTGCGGCTCAATTTGAAGACCACAACATTGAGCAAGGACCGGATATCCTTCCGGATGCACCTCGACGGCGGCTCGCTGCTCGACACCAGGCAGAACCCCAACGCCACCGCAATGGTCAACTTCTTAACCGCCGGAGGATTGGGCGCGCACTCGCAAGACGAGCTGGCGACGATCCTTGCGGGGCGTACGGTCAGCTTCGGTTTCGGTTCTGGTGCCGACAGTTTCAGCGCCGGCGGCACCACTACGCCTCGCGATCTCGAATTGCAGCTCCAGCTGCTGGCGGCCCTGCTCGCCGATCCCGGTTACCGGCCCGAGGGCGAATCGCGGTTCCGCCAGACGGTCGCCAATTTCTACAAGACGCTCGATGCCACTCCGGCAGCGGCCTATTCGAGCGCCATTGGCGCAATCCTTTCGGACAATGACCCGCGCTTTTCCCTCCAGAGCGAAGAGACTGTTGCCGCGCAAAGCTTCGACGATCTGAAGACCGCCATCGGCGATCGGCTGGCAAGTGGCGCGATCGAACTGACACTGGTCGGCGACTTCGACGAGGCAACCGCAATCGACGTGGTAGCGCGAACCCTCGGTGCCTTGCCGTCCCGGGAACGCGATTTCCTGCCACGCGCCGAGAACCGTGATCGACGATTCACCGCCGACCGCTCCTTGCGGACAATCCCCCATCGCGGCGAGCCCGACCAGGCAATGTTGCGACTGATCTGGCCGACCACCGACGACAGCGACCTGGAACTGTATCTGACCATGGAACTGCTCGAGCGGATCGCGCAGCTGGAACTGCAGGACGAACTGCGCGAGCGGCTCGGTCAGGCGTATTCTCCCGACGCGGGTAGCTCGCAGTCATCAATCTATCCGGGCTACGGCACCTTCTCGCTCACCGCTTCGCTCGATGTGGGCAAGGTCGACGAGGCCCGCGCGGCAATGCAGCAAGTCGTCGGGCGTTTGCGCAGTGAGGCGGCCGATCCTGACACGCTCGAACGCGCGCGGCGACCATTGCTCGAGCAATTCGACAATGCGCTCAAGTCGAATGGCGGCTGGCTTTCGCTGGTCGACCGCGCGCAAAGCAAGCCGCATGAGATCGACCGGTTCCTGGCCGGCAAGGATGCCACGCTGCGGGTAACGCCCGGATTGATCCGCGCCGCAGCGGAGCGTTTCCTGACGGATGATGGCGCGGTCGAGATTCGCGTCATGCCCCGGACGGGTCCGGAGCCGGAGTGAGCGATTGTTGACGGCGCAGTTAGTTCGATTGCGATCGGCCCGGCATCGGCTATAGGCGGCGCGACACCGTTGCGGCACCGGCAAAGGAGATCTCCGATGAAAGTCCACGTCCACGTATCGCTCAAGCCGGGCGTGCTCGATCCGCAGGGGCGCGCGATCCATCATGCGCTGGGAGGGCTCGGTTTCGCAGGGGTGAACGATGTGCGCGCCGGGCGGCTGATCGAACTCGACGTCGCCGAGAGCGTCAGTGACGAAGCGCTCGACAATATGTGCCGCAAGCTGCTCGCCAATATGGTGATCGAAAACTACCGGATCGAAAAGCTGGAGACGGCGTGATGGGTTTCCGTTCGGCGGTCGTCACTTTCCCCGGATCGAACTGCGACCGCGACATGGCGGTCGCGCTTGAGAAGGTTTCGGGGGTCCCGGCGTTGCGGGCATGGCATGGCGATGCCGAACTGCCCGAGCGGCTGGACTTTATCGCGATCCCCGGCGGCTTTTCCTATGGCGACTACCTGCGCAGCGGGGCAATGGCAGCGCGCAGTCCGATCATGCGGGCAATTGTCGAAGCGGCCAATCGCGGCGTGCCGGTGCTGGGCGTGTGCAACGGCTTCCAGGTCCTAACCGAAAGCGGCCTGCTGCCCGGGGCACTGATGCGCAACGCGAGCCAGAATTTCATCTGCCGCACGGTTCGGCTGAAGGTCGAGAATTCGCAAACGCTGTTCACGTCGCACTACAATCAGGGCGAAGAAGTTCACATTCCCGTGGCGCATCACGATGGCAATTTCTTTGCCGACACCGAAACGCTCGACCGGCTCGAAGGCGAAGGCCGGATTGCGTTCCGCTATCTCGATGCGGTCAATGGCTCGCAGCGGGACATCGCCGGCCTCATCAACGACGCCGGCAATGTTCTCGGCATGATGCCGCATCCCGAACGCGCGATCGAACCGGCACACGGCGGAAGCGACGGCCGGAGGCTGTTCGAGAGCGCAATCGGACGACTGGTCGAAGCCTAGCTTCCGGCCCCGTAATCCTATCCGTTGGCCCTCTCGTTGCGCAGGAAGAGCGCGCGAACGTCTGAGATCGGCATCGGGCGACCGAAATAATAGCCCTGGATCTTGGTGCAGCCGAGACTGCGGATGAGGGCGACTTCTTCGGCGCTCTCGACCCCTTCGGCGGTGGTCGCCATTTCAAGGCTGCTCGCCATGGCCACCACTGCACGGATGATCGCGAGGCTCTCTGCACTGTTCTGCGCCGCGCCCTGCACGAAGCTGCGGTCGACCTTGATCGTGGAGAAGCTGAGTTTGCGCAGGTAACCGAGCGAGGAATAGCCCGTTCCGAAATCGTCGAGCGCGATGGTGCAACCAATCGCCATCACCTGTTCCAGCGCCGCCCGTGCAACATCGGCATCGCGCAGGAAGACGCTTTCGGTAACTTCGATTTCCAGCCTGTTTGCAGCAAGACCGCTGCCTGACAGCGCACGGACCACGGTGTTGGTGAAGTCCGGATCGACCAGCTGTTCGCCCGAAACATTGACCGCAACCCGGATGTGCTCGGGCCAGTTGGTCGCCTCGCGGCAGGCCTGCTCCATCACCCAGGTGCCGATCGGCACGATCAGGCGGGTGTCTTCAGCAACCGGGATGAACTTGCCCGGGCTGACGAGGCCGTGATCGATGCTGTTCCAGCGGACCAATGCCTCAAAACTGACCAGCTCTTCGCTGGTGGCATCGACCACGGGCTGAAAATTGAGCGTCAGCTCTTCGCGCTCGATCGCGCGGCGGAGCGAGAATTCGAGCTTACGGCGCTCTTCGGCATGCGCGTGGAAGGAAGGTTCGTAGGCAAAGTGCTCACCGCCGCCTTCGTCTTTCGCGCGGTACAGCGCGAGATCGGCATTGCGCATGACTTCTTCGACCGTCGCACCGTCGCGCGGGCCGATAGCGCTGCCGACGCTTGCCCCGACGTAGAGCGTGTGATTGTCGATGTCGTAAGGCTGCGACAGCCGCGCGATGATCCTGCGGGCGAGTCGCTCGACCGTGCCCTTTTCTGAGGCATCGCGAATGACAATCGCGAATTCGTCGCCGCCGAGGCGGCCGCACATCGCATTTTCGTCCATCAGCTCCTTGAGCCGTCCGGAGACTTCCGCCAGCAGCCGGTCGCCGACGAGGTGGCCGAGCGAATCATTGACCGCCTTGAACCGGTCGAGGTCGAGCATCAGGAAGGCACAGCGGGTCCGCCACTGCTCGGCGAACTTGATCGCATCGCGCAGCGCCTCGTTGAGCATGAGCCGGTTGGGTAGCCCCGTCAGCGTGTCGTAGCGGGCGAGATAGGCGATCTTTTCGTTCGATTCGCGCGCCTCGGTCACGTCGGAACCGACGCCGCGGAAACCCATGTAGGCCCCGTTGTCGTCGAGAATCGGGGTGCCGGAGAGTTCCCACCAGCGGTTTTCACCGTCGATGGTCACCTTGACGATCAGGTTGGAGAAGTTCTCCCGCCGCTTAAGGCGTTCTGCCAGGTCATGCAGGCTCGGTGCAAACTGGCCCGATTCCCAGGCATCGCCTGCGATCAGCTGGAGGAATGGCAGCCCGTCGATCTCCTCCGGTGGCTTGCCCAAGGCATAGGAGAAACGCGGCGATGCCTTACGCACCCGGCGGTTGGTGTCGATCTCCCACAACCAGTCGGCGTGGTTTTCTTCGAATTCGCGCAGCAGCAGCGAGACAACCTCGCTCTGTTCATGAACGCCCGCCTCGGCGATTTTGGCCAGCAGGAAGGTTCGCGCCACCGCGATCGAGCCGCTTACCACCAGCCCAACGAGCATGATGACGGCGGCCGCAAGGATGAACTGGCCGGAGATCAGCGCGGCGATCGTCGTCGCGGCCCCGGTGATCGCGGCGAAAGCGGCGGTCGAATAGGGCAGTGCCGCGAGATAGAGTGCGGAACCCGCGATCATGGCGGCAAAAACTGCCCAGATCATCAGCAACTGGTCGGGTGTACCAAACCAGCCAACCCCGAGGGGTGCTATCGACCATACCGCGGCGAGAATACACACTGAGACGCGATGGCTGCGCACCTCATCGACCGAAGGCCGGCGCGAATCGGTGTCGCGCAGCTGGTTTATCCGCCGATTCGCATGCCACAGCGCAGCACCGAGCAGCGTCATCCATATCACGGCAGCGATGATCCCGACGGCCGGGAAGCCTGCACCTATGACAAGGAGTGCCCCGAGCAATTGCCCGCCAATTCGTACCAGTGCCTTGTCGGAAACGCTCGAATACTGCAGCCCGCGCAGGCGTGCCCAATCGCCGGACTCAGGGCTGGTCAGCCCGAGAACGGCGAGCGCTGGCAGATGCTCCGGTTGGGCCGGCGTTTCGGGCGTCGTTTCACTCACGCCGATCCGGGTAAGCAAAAAAGGTTAGGAGCCAGTAAAGGAAGCAACGAAAAAACACCGCTACCCGACTGGATCGAGCGGCCGTAGTTCTGCGTGTAACCTATTCAACTGTAACGGATTTGGCGAGATTTCGCGGCTGATCCACATCGGTGCCCTTCACGCAGGCTACATGGTAGGCAAGAAGCTGAACCGGCACCGCGTAAACCAGCGGAGCGATCAGCGGGTGGACTTTGGGCATCTGGATCGTTGCCAGACAATCTTCCCCCGCTTCCGCCAGCCCCTCCTCGTCCGAGATCAGCACCACCTTGCCGCCGCGCGCACGGACCTCCTGCATATTCGACACCGTCTTTTCGAACAGCGGCCCCGACGGAGCGAGCACGATGACCGGCACCGCCTCGTCGATCAGCGCGATCGGGCCGTGCTTCATTTCGCCCGAGGCGTAACCTTCGGCGTGGATATAGCTGATTTCCTTCAGCTTGAGCGCGCCCTCCATCGCCAAGGGATAGTCCGGACCGCGACCGAGGTAGAGCACGTCGCGCGCGGGGGCGATCAGGTGCGCCATGCCGGCGATATCGTCGTCATGGTCGAGCGCGGCGTTGAGTGCGGCAGGGGCTTCGAGCAGGTGCCTGACCACCTCGCGCTCCTCGTCGCGGCTCATGTAGCCCCTTTTCACTGCCATATGCGCGGCGAGCGCGGCGAGCACCGCCAGCTGGCAGGTGAACGCCTTGGTCGAGGCGACGCCGATTTCAGGCCCGGCATGGGTCGGCAGCAGCAAATCGGCCTCGCGCGCCATCGAGCTGGTCGGCACGTTGACCACCACGCCGATGGTCTGGCCGTTTTCCTTGCAGTGCCGCAGCGCCGCCAGAGTATCCGCCGTCTCGCCGCTCTGCGAAATGAACAGCGCCAGCCCGCCCGGTTCGAGCACGGGATCGCGGTAACGGAATTCGCTCGCGACATCGATGTCGACCGGCACGCGGGCGAACTGCTCGAACCAGTATTTCGCCACCATTCCGGCGTAATAGGACGTGCCGCAAGCGACGATGGTCACCCGCTTGATCGCCGAAAGATCGAAGTCGATCTGCGGCAGGGCCACCGTCTCGTTTGCCTGGTGGACGTAGCTGGAGAGCGTTTGCGCCACCACGGTCGGCTGCTCGAAGATCTCCTTCTGCATGTAGTGCCGGTAATTGCCCTTCTCGACCGCCGCTGCCGACGCGCCCGAGGTGGTGACCTCGCGCTCTGCCGGATTGTTCTCGCTGTCGAAGATGCGGACTGAATCCTTTTCGATCACCACCCAATCGCCTTCGTCGAGATAGGCGATGCGCTGGGTCAGCGGTGCGAGCGCGAGCGCGTCCGAACCGAGGAACATCTCCCCCTCCCCGTATCCGACCACCAGCGGCGAGCCGAGGCGCGCGCCGATCAGCATGTCGGGGTGCTGGCGGAAAGCGATGGCCAGCGCGAAGGCACCGCGTAAGCGCGGAAGCACAGTCTTGACGGCTTCTTGCGGACTGGCACCGGCCTCGACTTCGCGGGAAATCAGGTGCGCGACGACTTCACTGTCGGTTTCGCTTTCGAGCGTGCGGCCATCGGCGAAGAGCTCGTCGCGCAACTGCTTGAAATTCTCGATGATCCCGTTGTGCACCAGCGCGACTTCGGCGGTGGCGTGGGGGTGGGCGTTCTCCGCCGTCGGTGCACCGTGCGTCGCCCAGCGTGTGTGCGCGATGC
>JBGSPZ010000424.1:0-4943 GCA_041738375.1 Parerythrobacter sp.
GGCAGACGCGGGCGGAGGCTTCGGCCAGCAACGCCGCCCGCCGCCGCCATCGAAGGGAGCCGACATTCCCTATCGCCTGCGAGTGAGTTTCACCGACGCCGCCGCGCGCAAGGACCAGCGGATCACACTTGCGGATGGCAAGACGATCGACCTGAAGCTGCCCGCCGGGGTCGAGGATGGGACGCAGATGCGGCTCAAGGGCAAGGGCGAGCAGGGGCCGGGCGGCGCGGGCGACGGGCTGGTTACGATTGCAATCGACCGGCACAAATTCTTCCGCCGCGACGGCGACGATGTGCGGATGGACCTGCCGATCACGCTCGACGAGGCGGTCAACGGGGCCAAGGTCAAATGCCCGACGGTGGACGGCACGGTGATGCTGACGATCCAGCCGGGCACCGATGGCGGCACCGTGATGCGCCTCAAGGGCAAGGGCTTTTCCAAGAAGAGCGGCGAGCGCGGCGACCAGCTTGTAACGCTCGAGATCCAGTTGCCGGCGGATATCGCGGAACTGGCCCGACGGCTTGAAGGTTGGCAGGACACAAGCGAACCGCGCAACAAGCTCGGGATATAGGGTCTTGCCCCCGGACGGCACCGACAATCCGGAAGAGCGACTGGTCCGGTCATTCTCCCCCGAGGCGCGCCGGCGCGAGGCGCGCACACTGCGCCAGCGGGTCAGCCGCCGTGTCGGTCCCGGAAGCCGCGCATTCGAGGTGGTCAAGCGTACCCTGCTCGGCGCGTGGAACGACGGCTTCATCCACGCGGGTAACCTGGCCTATATGGCGGTGCTGGCGATCTTTCCGTTCTTCATAACCGGCGCAGCGCTCTTTTCCGCCTTCGGCGAGGAGCAGGAACGCATCGCGATGGTCGATACAGTGTTATTCGCCCTTCCGCCGGTGGTCGGCAATGTCATCGAGCCCGTCGCCCGCGACGTTGTCGATGCGCGGAGCGGCTGGCTGCTGTGGGTGGGCGCCATTGTGGGCCTGTGGACCGTTGGCAGCCTGATCGAAACGATCCGCGACATCTTGCGCCGCGCCTATGGTACCCGCGCAACGCTCGCTTTCTGGCGCTATCGTCTGATGTCCTCGGGATTCACCGTAGCGGCGGTGATCGTGCTGTTGTTGAGCCTGATCGCCCAGGTCCTGATCGGCGCGGCCCAACAGGTTATCGACGCCTATATGCCGGAGTTTGGCGATGCCATCGGCAGCCTTGAGCTCACCCGGGTGATTCCGGCATTCGGGCTGTTCGGATCGATTTATCTCCTGTTCTACTTTCTTACACCGCAGCGTTATCGCGCGCGGCGCTATCCCAAATGGCCCGGAGCGTTGGCAACGACGCTATGGTGGATCGGGGTGTCCATCGCGATGCCGCCGGTGTTGCACAATTTCTTTTCCTACGATCTGACCTACGGCGCATTGTCCGGCATCATGATCGCGCTGTTCTTTTTCTGGCTGGTTGGGCTAGGACTGGTGGTCGGCGCGGAATTGAATGCGGCGCTTGCCGTATCGCCCGAAGAGGAAGAGGCCGGGCGCGCCGGAGCCGAGGTAGAGAAGGACGGACAATGAGCGGTTTGATGGCAGGCAAACGCGGCCTCATCATGGGTCTGGCGAACGACAAGTCGCTTGCCTGGGGCATAGCCAGGCAGTTGCGCGAGCACGGCGCCGAACTGGCCTTCACCTATCAGGGGGAAGCTTTGGCCAAGCGGGTCAGGCCGCTCGCCGAGCAGCTGGGTTCCGACTTCACCTTCGAATGCGACGTTTCGACGATGGATGCGCTCGACGATGCCTTCACGACCTTGCGTGCGCGGTGGGACACGATCGATTTCGTGGTCCATGCGATCGGCTTTTCGGACAAGGCCGAACTGCGCGGCAAGTATGTCGACACCAGCCTCGAGAACTTCCTGCTGACGATGAACATTTCCGCCTACAGTCTGGTCGCGGTGGCGAAGCGCGCAGCAGAGATGATGCCCAGCGGCGGTGCGATCCTGACGCTGACCTATTACGGCGCGGAAAAGGTGATCCCGCATTACAACGTGATGGGGGTCGCCAAGGCGGCACTGGAAACCAGCGTCAAATACCTCGCGAACGATCTCGGCCCGAGAAACATCCGCGTCAACGCGATCAGCGCGGGTCCGATCAAGACGCTGGCGGCAAGCGGGATCGGCGATTTCCGCTACATCCTCAAATGGAACGAGTACAATTCGCCCCTGCGGCGCAATGTCACCATCGAAGATGTCGGCGGATCGGGGCTATATTTCCTGTCGGACCTTTCGTCGGGCGTCACCGGGGAAACGCATCATGTCGATGCCGGCTATCACGTTGTCGGCATGAAACAGGAAGACGCGCCGGACATCGCGCTCGACCAGGGCTGACGCCCTTCGGCCTATTCCTCGGTGGAGGCCTCTGCGCTTTCCGACCGACCGGAGACATCTTCGGACCGCGGTGCGTCGCGCAACCTCACGATTTCCAGCCGTCCGATCGTTCCGCGCAGGGCCGACTGTCCCGACCAGGCGCGGGTCTGGATTCCGATGCTGAGGAAGCCGCAATTCGCCGGCGCGGCACCCACTTCGAACAGGTTTTCGCCGCGCTCGAAGCGTTCGTCGTAGAAGGGGTTCACACTTCCGGCACAGCGCAATTGCAGCCGCACATCGCGGACCTGGTCGATCGGCGAAATGCGGTGGTTGAGCTTGATCGCGAAGCGTCCCGCGGGCGCGCGGATCAGGCGTTCGGCGATCAGGCCACCCTTGCCCCCGCGGACATAGATTTCCATCTGTCCCTCGGTTCGCGCATGTTGCGCGCGAAAGCCGCCGTCATCGGCGAATTTCCAGTCGAAGGGGGCGAAATCGGCGTTCCAGTCGATCGGTCCTGCGCCGCCACTTTGCGCCGCCTTGCCGGTGATTGTCTGGAACAGGTCGTAGGCGAGCGATATCTGCCCGTTCTCGGCCAGTCCGACCACCAGCTTGCGGTCGAAATCGTCGGTGCCGACCTTGCGCGCCAGCCGCAGCTTGCCGAGACCCGGAAGCACGGTCTTGTTGCGCACCGCGAAGTCGAGGAATTCGTTGTGCCACGGTGCGCTGCCATCGAGAATCTGCGCGAAAGTTGGCAGCGCGGCGTCCTGGTTGAGCGCCTGGATCAGCACCGGGAACAGTGCGGCTTGCTGTTGGGGATGAACCTTGAGCAGCCGGTCGAGCGTGGTGAGCGAACCCTTGAAGTCCCCCCCGCCGACCTGCTGTTCGAGCACCATGCCCTGCAGCAGCAGATCGCGGCGGTTGATACGGGTGGCTGCGGCGAGGATCTTCGAGCGCGCTGCCGGATCGGTTTCCGCAAGGGCAAGAATGGCATGCGCCTTGGGAGTCAGTCCCTCTTGCCGGAACGCCGCGCGCGCCAATGGGGCAACGGCCTGCGCCGATGGCGTGACATCGTCCGCTGACTTGACCCCTTTGGTGAATTCGTCCGACATCAACCTTTCGGCAGCCAGTCCGTTCGGTAGGTAGAGTCTTGCCGCCAATGCCGGCGCCTTGCGCGTCCAAACGCTGCTCACGGCCTGTAGGGCGAGCACACCGGCCAGGATCAAACATACCAAGGCTGCGGCGACCAGCCGGCCCGGTTTGTCGATGCTGAACGGCTGGCTACGACGACGCCGGGTTCGCGCCATCACCATACCCGTAACCATAGCCGTAGCCGTAGCCGTACGTCGAATTGCGTTCGTCGAGCTTGGTCACCAGCGCCCCGAAGACGTTCGCATTCGCCGCCCTCAGCCGGTCGATGGCATTCTCGATCGCGCGGATGTTCACACCGTTCGATTCGACCACATAGACCACACCCTCGACCGCCTTCGAAACTTCGAGGGCATCGGCAAGGCCGAGCACCGGCGCACCGTCGACGATGACGTGATCATAGAGTTCGGCAGCCTGGCGGACGACCTGCGTCAGGCGATCGCTGGCGAGCAGTTCGACCGGGTTCGGCGGCTTGTGACCAGTTGGCAGCAAATCGAACCCATGCGGCGACACTGGCACGATGGCCGAGCGCATTTCGCCATTGTTGCCCGAGAGCACCGCGCTGAGCCCATGGTTCGGGTCCGCATCGACCCCGATGAAGTCGCTCAGGCCCGAATGGCGCAAGTCGGCGTCGATCAACAGCACCTTCTTGCCCAGCTGGGTGAAGCTGCGCGCGAGGGCGACCGCCGAAATCGACTTGCCCTCGTTGGGCCGGGTCGAAGTCAGCATGAAGGTCTTCGGTGCACCGTGCGGAGTGAGGAAGGCCAGGTTCGTTCGTGCCGCAGCATAGGCTTCGGAGATCTCCGAACTGCGCTGTTCGAGATCGGCGACGATATCGCCTTCGTCCACCCGCGGGATGAGCCCGATGGGCGCCAGTCCGAGGCGGCGTCGCACATCGTTCGGATCGCGGATCGTCTGGTCCATCGTCTCACGCAGGTAGACCAGCGCGATGGCAGCCACGATCGCCGCGACTAGCCCGATCAGCATATTTCTGACCAGTGACGGAGCATAAGGCGCAGCGGCAGGTTCCGCCGCGTCGATCAGCGTCATGTTGTTCTTGCCCGCGCCCGCCGCCTCGAGTTCCTTGAAACGCTGGAGCAGCGCTTCGTAAATCTGGCGGTTGGTGTCGACCTCGCGCTTGAGGATGCCGTACTGGATCGACTGGTTTTGCTGTCCGAGGAAGCTGCCCTTTACGCTGTTGAGCTTGGCGCGCAGTTGCTGCTCTTCCATCGAAGCCTTGCGGAACGCCGATTGCGCATCGCCCGTATCGATCGTGCCTTCGCTCCTCAGCGCCTGCTGGAGCGATGCGACCTCGGCCTCCTTGGCCTTTATTTCGGGATAGCCCGGACCGAACCTTGCGCGCAGTTCCGCCAGCTGCGACTGGGCGTCGGCAAGCCGCGCACGCATGCTTGCGGAAGCAGCCGCGCCCGCTTCGTTCCGCGTGCCTGCG
>JBGSPZ010000441.1:0-7724 GCA_041738375.1 Parerythrobacter sp.
CGCAGAGCGGCGGCAAGGAAAAGTGCTACGGCGTTGCCAAGGCGGGCAAGAACGACTGCGCCGCCGGGCCCGGCACCAGCTGCTCGGGCACCTCGACCCGCGACTATCAGGGCAACGCCTGGAAGCTGGTCGACAATGGCACCTGCACCAAGATCAGCACGCCCAAAGGCAAAGGTTCGCTGACCCCGGTCAAGCGCTGATCGCACGGTAACGACGGGAGAGCACAATGCAGCGCGTCCTTGCAACGTACGACCGGCTGGCAGAAGCCTTGTCCGGCAAATGGATCGAGAGCGGCGCGCTGCTGCTCGCCCGGCTCGCGCTGGCGCAGGTCTTCTGGAGCTCGGGCCGGACCAAGGTGGTGGACGGCACCTGGTTCCAGATCGACGAGACACAGTATTTTCTGTTCGAGGAATTCGGCCTGCCGATTTCGCCCCAGATCATGGTGCCGATGTCGATGTATGCCGAATTCTTCCTGCCAGTGTTGGTTGCCTTGGGGCTGTTCACCCGGATCGGTGCGGCAGGCTTGCTGGGGATGACGCTGGTGATCCAGTTCCTGATCTTTCCCGAGGCCTGGTGGCCGGTCCACAGCCTGTGGGCGGCGCTGGCGCTGGTTCTCCTGTCGCGCGGCGGCGGGCGCTTTTCGCTCGACGCACTGCTCGCCAAGATGCGACGGTGACGGGACCGGTTCGGGGAGGCAGTAGTGATTGCGGACGAACCCACGCTGGCGCGCCTGATGGCGGCCTCGCAGCAGGGCGACAAGCAGGCCTACACCGTGCTTTTGACGGAGGTGCAGCTGTGGCTGGAGCGCTATTTCCGCCGCCGCTGCGCCCCGGCTATGCTCGACGACCTGGTGCAGGAAGTGATGCTGGCTGTGCATCGCAAGCGCGCCAGCTGGGATGCAAGCCGGCCGTTCCTGCCGTGGCTCGCCGCTATCGCCCGCTATCGCTGGGTCGACCATTTGCGGAAAGTCTATCGCACCGAGGAAGATGCGCTTGAGGACCACGATGCGGCGGAAGACAGCGGCGAAGACGCCCTGCTGGCCCGGCTCAGCCTCGAGCGCATGTTTGTCCAGATCCCGGACAAGCAGTCCGAAGCCATCGAGCTGGTGAAAATCGAAGGCCTGTCGATAGCAGAGGCGGCCGAACGCAGCGGACAATCGGAGTCCGCCGTCAAAGTGAATATCCATCGCGGCCTCAAGAAGCTGGCCGCGCTTGTCGAGAAGGCAGAATGATAATGGAACGGGTTCCCAATCCCTTGGTCGCGGAGCTGGCAAATGATCTTGCGCCGGTGCGAACTCTCAAACTGCGCGACGGGCTCGCGCTGGCGCTGCTGGCGCTGGTTGTTACGGTCCTGCTCGTCCAGCTGGCTGAAGGTCTGTGGATGACAGGCATGTCCGGCCACGCCTCGCCGTTCTTCTATATCGGCAATGGCTTGTTGCTGGCGTTGGGGGCCGCAGCAGCGGTCGCAGTGGTATCGATGTCGAGTCCCCGGGTGGGCAATCGTTACGAGGGTCCGAAATGGGCCATGGCCACGGCTGCGGTCCTGCCGGTTGCCGCATTGGTCAACCTGCTGGCGCAACCGGGGGGGCCGACCGCCTATCATGACCAGCACGGCGTCTATTGCCTCTTTGCGGGGCTCGTTTGCTCGCTTCTGGTCACCACCGCGCTGGTCCTCTGGTTGCGACGCGGCGCACCGGTCTCGACCGGCACCGCAGGGTTGCTGACCGGCGTTGCGGCCACAGCGCTCGGTAGCGCGGCCTACGGCCTCAGCTGCCCGATCGATGACGTGATGCATATCGGGCTGTGGCACGCGGCGCCGGTGCTGGTCGGCGCGATCGCCGGGCGTGTCCTGCTCCCGCCAATGCTGAGGTGGTGAGCCGCCTCGCAGACAAACCCTTGGCATTAACATCTATTTAGGGGGCAATGGCGCAAACTGCGGGCATGATAAACCATCCATCGCTCGCCGCCGCACTCGACCTGGCCGATCCCGAAAGTGATGCCTCCGCTTCGCGGGTCGACCGCATCCTCGATGCGGTGCGGGAACATCTCGGGGTGGAAATCGCCTTCGTGACCAGGTTCCACGAGCATGATCGCGAGTTGATGAACGTCCGGTCCGATCTCGACCTGCCGATGGGGCCCGGTTATCGCGAGCCCAAGGAAGACGGCTATTGCTGGCACGTTCTGCAAGGCAACCTGCCCGAACTGATCCAGGACCCGGCAGACTATCCCTTCACCGAACAGTTCGCGATCACCAAGATGTTGCCCGTCGGTTGCCACCTCAACGTGCCGCTGCGGATGTCGGATGGGACGGTCTACGGCAGCTTCTGCGCGCTCAGCCGCACGCCCGACCGTTCGATGACCCAACGCGACCTCGGTGTGGTGCGTGCCTTCGCCCAGCTCGCCGCCGAACAGATCGAAGTGGAACTCGCCGGTGAAGCCCGCCGTTCGGCGCTGCTAAAGACGATCAGTCAGGTGATCAGCGGCAACCGCCTGACGATCATGCACCAGCCGATCCATTCGCTTGCGGATGATCAGCCTGCCGGGGTCGAATGCCTCGCCCGGTTCCCCGACGCGACCGAGCGCGGACCCGACCAGTGGTTCAACGAAGCGAGCGAAGTCGGGTTGGGCATCGAGCTCGATATGCTTGCCGTTCGTACCGCGCTCGAGACGCTCCCCTATGTCCCCCCGGGCCACTACATGTCGGTCAATGTCTCGCCCGAAACCGCGATGTCCGGCGCATTGTTTCAGGCGCTTCGCAAAGGTGATAAGCAACGCCTCGTGATCGAAGTGACCGAGCACCAGCGGATCGAGGATTACGCCTCGCTCGCAAAGTCGCTCAAGGCAATCGCCGGCAAGGCGCGGATCGCGATCGACGATGTCGGTGCCGGATACGCCGGGCTGCGCCATCTCGTCGACCTCGCGCCGGATATTCTCAAGCTCGACATGAGCCTTACGCGCGATATCGACCGCGATCCGGCGCGGCGCGCTCTGGCATCGGCGCTGGTGAGGTTCTCGCACGAGATCGGGTGCTCATTGGTTGCCGAAGGGATCGAGACCGAGGCCGAGAAGCGGGTCCTGGCCAACCTCGGCGTGACCTACGGACAAGGCTACTTCTTCAGCCGTCCGCTTCCAGTGGTCAAATCGCAACAATGGCTGCTCCGGACACAAGGCGGCCGGCCGGATATGACCGAGAGTGCCGAGATCGAACGATTCGAACAGTCGAAAGGTATCAAGGTCGGCGAATTGCGCCTGCGCGCCTGACCTGAGTACGCCGTCCTAGAGCCACTTCCACTTCCAGAAAAAGATTAGCTGGCCGACAAGAATCGCCGCGCACAGCCCGACCACGATCCAGAATGCGTTGCCGACATCGGCACCCGGGATTCCACCGACATTGATCCCGAGAAGGCCGGTAAGAAAGGTCAGCGGCAGGAAAATCGCCGCCACGATGGTGAGAATAAAATTTGTCCGGTCCGAACTCGCGATTGCGCGCGCCCGCAACTCGTCCAGTATCACCACCGCGCTTTCTTTGCTGATGTCGATATCGTCGAGATAGCGTCGCAGCCGTTCGATGGTTTCGGCCATTTCGCGCCGGTCGTGATCCTCGAACCAGTCCGGCGCATCGCGGCTGATCGTTTCGAACGCGGCGTGCTGCGGCCCCATGTGACGCTTGAGCGCGAGGCAATTGCGGCGGATCGTGGTGATCTTCGCGAGCACCCGGTCGCTCATCACGTCAAGGTCCATTGCCTCGCACTGATCTATGTGATCGTTCATATCGACGATCGACGCATTCATCCGCGCGATCATGTTTTCGGTCAGCGAAGTGATCACCGAACCCGCATCGTTCGGGCCAAAGCCTGCGTCGATCTCCGCAAGGGTGTCGCGCGGGGTTTGCAGCGGGAGGCGTCGCAGGGTGACGAGGCGCTTGCCGTCGCTCCACAGCTGCATCGACACCATGTCTTCGGGCTCCGCCCCGGGATTGAAGTTGATCCCGCGCAGCGTGGCAACCAGCGTCTGCTCTTCGCGAAAGGCACGCGGCCTGGTCGAATCGCTGGTCAGCAGTTCCGCCGTAGGTTCGGGAATGCCCATCGCGGTCTGGAGCCAGTCGTAGACACCCGGACCGTTTCGGCGCAGATGCATCCACAGGACTTCGTCCTCGGTTTGCGGCTCCCACGCCTGCAAGTCTTCCCATTCGATCGGCTTGCCGCCGCCGTTTCCGTCGAGCACGCGGGCAAACAGCAGTGGAGTGCCGTTCGCATTATCGTCTGTCTGTGCGCTCAGATCGTGCATCCTGAAGCCTCATGCCCCAGCCGTTCGGATTTTCCTACAGCAGATGATGGGTGTAAGGCCCGCAGCCATGAAACGGGTCGCATTTCCGCAGCAAAGCCGCCATATGACGGAAAAGCAGCAAGCGCCGCAGGGCGCGCCGAAATCCGTCCAAGGACTGTGTTCCATGTGTTCCACTTGCCAGAGTTCCACTTGTCCTATTGGGGCCAGCCAAGATGAATGAAATTCGCCCCTGGCGCACGATCGAGCGCCGTAAATCGCGCCAGATCATGGTCGGCAACGTGCCCGTCGGCGGCGATGCCCCGATCACCGTGCAGACGATGACCAACACCCCGACCGAGGATGTCGGCGCGACGATCGACCAGATCCGCCGCTGCGAGGACGCCGGGGCGGACATGATCCGCGTGTCCTGCCCGACCGAAGAATCGACCGCCAACTTCGACCGGATCACCCGTGCGGCCAATGTCCCGATCGTCGCCGACATCCATTTCCACTACAAGCGCGCGCTCGAAGCGGCGGACAAGGGCGCGGCCTGCCTACGGATCAATCCGGGCAATATCGGCAGCAGCGAACGCGTTGCCGAAGTTGTCCGCGCGGCCAAGGCCAACGGCTGCGCGATCCGTATCGGGGTCAACGCCGGCAGCCTCGAGAAGGATCTGCTGGAGAAATACGGCGAGCCCTGCCCCGAAGCGCTGGTCGAGAGCGCGCTCGACCATATCAAGTTGCTGCAGGACCACGATTTCCACGAATACAAGGTGGCGGTTAAGGCCAGCGACGTGTTCCTCGCGGTCGCGGCCTACCACGCGCTGGCTGAAACGGTCGATTGTCCGCTTCATCTGGGAATCACTGAAGCAGGCGGGCTGATCGGCGGCACGGTCAAATCGAGCATCGGTATGGGCAGTCTGCTGTGGGCCGGGATCGGCGACACGATCCGCGTCTCGCTTTCAGCCGAGCCGGAGCAGGAAGTGAAAGTGGGCTTCGAAATGCTCAAGGCGCTCGGCCTGCGCACGCGCGGTGTGCGTGTGGTTTCCTGCCCCAGTTGCTCGCGGCAGGGCTTCGATGTGATCCGTACGGTTGAGGCGCTCGAGAAGCGGCTGGAGCACATCAAGACCCCGATGAGCCTTTCGGTGCTCGGCTGCGTGGTCAACGGCCCGGGCGAGGCGCGCGAGACCGATATCGGCCTCACCGGCGGCGGCAACGGCAAGCACATGGTCTATCTTTCGGGGGTGAAAGACCACCATATCGAGAACGAGGATATGCTCGACCACATCGTTCGGCTGGTCGAAGCGAAAGCGGCGCAGATCGACGCGGGCGAGGCGGTGGCGTTCGATCCGCATGCCGTTGCGGCGGAATAACGGTTACATCGAAGGGACGGGAAATGACGATGCGCAACCTGCTGACAGCCTGCTGCGGTGTGGCCTTGCTGGCCGCCTGTTCGGCGGACAAGCCGCCGACCAACGAGGAGGCGGTGCCGCTGCTGATGGAGAAGACCGTCGGGGTGAAGCCCGAAGCCATGCTCAAGCGGCTGTCGGGCCAAATCCTGGGCGAGTTCCATGCCTTCGCCTCCGGCTTCGCGAGCGACAAGGAGAGGGACTGGGACGCCGCGCGCTTCGACAAGGAAATCGACGCCGCCTATGCCCCGCTCAACGCGCAGATCAACGAGGCATTCTACAAACAGGTCGCCGCTGCGATGGAGGAGGGCGAGGGCGCCAAGCTGCTCGCCATGCTCGACGACGAAGGCAATGCCAAGGTGATGAAATGCGCCTTTTCGCCCGATACCGGCGAGCAGGCCGATCCCTGGGCCTTTTGCGAGAAGAAAACCGGCGGCAAGGCGAGCGAGGAAGCCAAGACCGGATTCAACACACTCGCCGGCCATTTCGCCGATGCGCTCGGGAGCGATGAAACGCTGGCCGTGGCCATGGGCTATGCCACCTGCGGGGTGATCGTCAAATACGGCAAAGAGGTCAGCGGCGACAATCTGACGCTGAGCTTCGACACCACCGAGATCGGACCGACCGGCTACAAGAAGCCGTGCCCCGAGTACGACAAGCTGGCACCCGGCCTGCTCAAAGGCCCGACTCCGCCGCATTTCGGCACGGCGGAGGCCGCAGCCACCGGAGATGCGGGAGCCTGAGCGCGACATGACCCGGCGTATCCCTTTGGCCCTTGCCATGGCCCCCTTGTTGCTGTTCGGCGCGGCAGCCTCTGTCAGCGCAGATGAGGATGGGGATTACCCGGAAGCCTCGCCCTACGTCGAAATGCCTGAAGTCGCCGCGACCGCGCGCCTGATGGCCGCACGCACCCAGGCCATGGTCGAAGGCAAGCGGATGATTGTAATCCTCGGGGCCAACTGGTGTCATGATAGCCGCGCCCTCGCCGGTTGGCTCGATACGCCGCGCTTCAAGGCGTTGACCGACCGGCATTTCGTGGTGGTCTTCATCGATGCAGGCCGTCCACAGGACGGTGAAGGGCGCAATCTCGATCTCGCTGCCAGCTTTGGTGTGCGCGATATCGAAGGCACGCCCAATCTGCTGGTGATCGACCCGGCCAAGGGCACGCTGCTCAACTCGGCTAAATCGGCGAGGAGCTGGCGCGATGCCGCCAGCCGGAGCGGGGACGCGATCTATAACGAGCTCGCCGGTTTCGCTTCTCCGGCGGGCTAGCGCCATCCTCCACGTCGTCCACCATGCCGACTACATGGCTCCGCGTCCGGAACGCGGGAGCTTCCGGTTCGATAAGTACTACCTCGTGATGGAGGAGCTGCGGGCGGCGGGCGCACCCATCACCGAACACGCACCCGATCCGATGCCGCGCGAATGGCTCGAAGCGGTGCACTGCCCCGACTATGTCGAGCAGGTCTTCACCGCCAGCGTTCCGCGCCAGAAGGAGCGGCGGATCGGTTTCCCGGTCACGCCGCAGATCGCCAGCCGGGTGCGCCACACCAACGGCGGTACCTGGCTCGCCGCGAAATTGGCAATGGAGCATGGCTATGCCGCCAACAGCGCGGCGGGCAGCCATCACGCGCTGCACGACACCGGCGCAGGCTATTGCGTGTTCAACGATCTGGCAGTCTGCGCCAACCGGCTGATTGCCGAGCACGATGCCCAGCGGGTGCTGATCGTCGATTGCGATGTGCATCAGGGCGACGGGACAGCGAGCCTGATGGCAGGGCGGGAGGACGTTTTCACCCTATCGATTCACGCGGAAAAGAACTTCCCCGTGCGCAAGGCGAGGTCCTCGCTCGACATCGCTCTGCCCGACGGCACCGGTGACTATGAATATCTCGCCGCACTTCAGATGCACCTGCCGCAAGTGCTCAACAGCTCCGCGCCCGACTTCGTGCTCTATCAGGCGGGGGTCGATCCGCATGCCGAAGACCGGCTGGGCCGTCTCGCGCTGAGCGGTGCCGGACTGGAAGCCCGCGATCGCTTCGTGGTCGCG
>JBGSPZ010000358.1:0-3728 GCA_041738375.1 Parerythrobacter sp.
GCCTCTGCCCCGGCAACGCCTATTGCCAGGTCTATGGCTGGGACGATCCGGCGGCGGTCCCCGAGCGTCTGCCGCTGTCGCCCGCCGCTCGCGGTGCCTTGCGGTTCAGTTTCCTCGCCGCGCGCAATAGCAACCGCGAGGCGATCTATTTCGACTGCCGCATGTTTGCATCCCCCGGCGTGGGTTCCTGCCTGCCGCGCGCGCGCAACTAGGGTCTGGTCGCCACCTGCGATGCTTGATAGTTTCTCCGCGAGGGAGAGAAGCATATGGCAACGCTGGTCCAGACCAGGCATCCGGATACGGGTAATCTCGAAATCCGTCCGCTGACTCCGGCGATCGGGGCGGAGATCCATGGCATCGATCTTGCAGCACCCGACATCGGCGATAGCATCCCGGCCATCCGCGCGGCGCTCCTCGAGTACGGGGTGGTGTTCTTCCGCGAGCAGCGGCTGACTCAGGAACAGCATATCGCCTTCGCCCGCCATTTCGGCGAGCTCGAGATCCATCCCGCGACCCCGAAAGACCAACCCAATCGCGAGGTGCTGCGGATCGCGCATGGGCCCGACAGCAGGGGGCGGGAGAACAACTGGCATTCGGACGTGACCTGGCGCGAGTGCCCTTCGCTCGGCTCGATCCTGCTGGCGCGCGAAGTGCCCGAGGTCGGCGGCGACACCCTGTTCGCCAACATGCATCTGGCCTACGAACGCCTCAGTCCAAAGATGCGCGAATTCTGCGAAGGCCTGACCGCCGTCCACGACATCGCCCGCGTCTTCGCCAAGCGTCTGGGCAAGAGCGTCGAGGAACTGCACGAGCAGTACCCGCCGATGCGCCATCCGGTGATCCGTACGCATCCCGAAAGCGGCAAGCGCACGATCTACGTCAACACCGGCTTCACCACCCATGTCGAAGGCCTGTCCGAAAAGGAAAGCCGCTGGTTGCTCGACCACCTGTTCGCCACCGCCGCCGATCCCGAAATCCAGTGCCGCTTCCGCTGGCGGGAGGGTTCGGTCGCCTTCTGGGATAACCGCCTGTGCCAACATCTCGCGGCGAGCGATTACTTCCCTGCCGTGCGGGTGATGGAGCGCGTCACGGTGGCAGGCGACAGGCCCTATTTCGCCTGATCCGCCGCCGGGCAGGCTTAGCGAAAAAGTAACCATGCAGGGCGTAGCCTTTCGCCCATGTCGATGGCTAGCTTCCTCCGATCCCGCAGCACGCCTCAAACCGAGGCACCCGGTGCTGCGAGCGCGGGGATCACCGGCTCGAACCTCCGCGCCCGGGTGCTCGACCAGTTCGAACAGGCGGGCATCGGCTGGATCTGGGCGACCGACCGCGACGGACGGTTAAGCTACCTCTCCTCCATGGCGGTCGAAGCGCTTGGCCACCCGATGGAGCAATTGCTTGGCCACCAGATCGAAGACGTGTTTGAAATCGACACTTACAATCCCGACCAGCACAGCTGCCGCCCGCTCAAGTTCCAGGTCCGGAGCCACAAGAAGATCCGCGACCAGGTGGTGCGCTTCACGCTTGGTGACGCGCAGCAGGACGAGCGGCAGGTGTGGTGGAACATCACCGGCCACCCGGTCCACGATGGCAACGGCGAGTTCGACGGCTATCGCGGTAGCGCGAGCGATGTGACCAGCGAGTATGAGCGCAAGATCGTCGACTCGCGGCTGGCCGAGTTCGACTCGCTGACCGGGCTCGCCAACCGGCACAACATCAACCGTGCGCTCGACGGCACGCTCGCCGCCTACAAGGCATCCGGCCGCAGCTGCGCGCTGATGATGCTCGACCTCGACAAGTTCAAGCGGGTCAACGACACGCTGGGCCACCAGGCTGGCGACGAGCTGCTCAAGCAGGTGGCCGAGCGGCTGACCAATATCGTCGGCAAGCGCGGGCTCGTCGCGCGGCTTGGGGGCGACGAGTTCCAGGTCATGCTGGCCGATCAGGACGACCGCGGCGCGCTGGGCGAGCTGGCGGACAAGATCATCCAGATCCTCTCGCAGCCCTACGCACTCGAAGACGACAAGCGCGCGATGATCGGGGCCTCGGTCGGCATCGCCATCGCCCCGTTCGACGGCGACACCAGCGAAGCGCTGATCCGCAGCGCCGACCTCTCGCTCTATGCCTCGAAAAACGGCGGACGCGGCCAGTTCCGCCTTTATTCCTCCGACCTCAAGGACGAGGAAGAGGTCCGCCAGATGATGCTCGACGACCTGCGCGTTGCGCTGGAGGAAGGGCAGCTGTTCCTGCAATACCAGCCGGTCGTCTCGATCAAGACCGGGCACGTCGTCTGCCTCGAAGCACTGATGCGGTGGGAGCATCCCGATCGCGGCTTCGTCAGCCCCGGCCAGTTCATCCCGGTGGCCGAAGACAGCGACCTGATCAACAACCTCGGCGAATGGGCGCTGCGCGAGGCGTGCAAGGCCGCGCTCAAATGGCCCAAGAGCGTGCGGGTCGCGGTCAATGTTTCCGCCGTCCAGTTCGCCAACCAGGGCTTCCCGGCGGTGGTCGCCAGCGTCCTTGCGCACACCGGGATCGAGCCCGACCGGCTCGAACTGGAGCTGACCGAGAGCATCTTCGTCGGCGACAGCGACGAGACCGAGCGCATGTTCAAGGCGCTGAAAGACCTCGGCGTGCGGCTCGCGCTCGACGATTTCGGGACCGGTTATTCCTCGCTCAGCTACCTGCGCGCCGCGCCGTTCGACAAGATCAAGGTCGACAAGAGCTTCGTCGACAGCTGCACCCAGAAGGACAAGAACAGCGCCAAGATCATCGCCGCCATCGTCGGCCTGTCGAACGCGCTGAACATGGAAACCACGGTCGAAGGGGTCGAAGCGTTCGACCAGCTCGAAGTGGTCAAGGCCAAGGGTGCCAAGCTCGTCCAGGGCTATATCTACTCGCGCCCGCTGCCCGAGGACCAGGTCGACCAGCGCATCGCCAGCGGCGAGTTCACCATCACTCCCGACGGCCCCGAAACCTACCGCCCCGACCGCCGCACCGTGTTCCGCCGGGTGGGCGCGATCCACAGCGATTACTATTACAATGCCGTGATGCGCGACATGTCGCGCAATGGCGCGGGGCTGGAAGGGATCGTCGGCCTGACCCCTGGCACCCAGCTGGTGCTCGACCTCGGCGAAGGCCAGCTCGCGGTGTGCACCGTCCGCCGGACCAATGGTAGCGAGTTCGCGGTCGAGTTCGAGACCCCGCTGGTCAACGACGGCGCGGGCGGGCTGTGCACCCGCCACCGCGTGTCGAAGTACACCATCGCTTCCGCTGGCCTTCCCGCCAAGCCGGGCACTGCCGGCCCGAACGAAGGCCACCGCGACAAGTCGACCCCGCGCTTCATGGAAGTCGCGGTCGGCGGCAGCAACAGCTGAGGTTCCGCCAAACCGGCACTCGACACATTACACCGGCCTGCTAACCAGTCCCGAATCGAAACTCGGGAGACAGCATGACCGGCACCGACATGAATTACGACGAGGTCGTCACCGGCCGCCGCAGCATCCGCGGCTATCTCGACCAGCCGGTCCCGCGCGAACTGATCGAGGAAGTGCTCGCACTCGCCATGCGCTCCCCCTCCTCGATGAACACCCAGCCCTATTATTTTCATGTCATCACCGGCGAACCGCTCGACCGCATCCGCAAGGGCAACACCGAGAACATCCTCGCCGGCGTCCCCGACAGCCGCGAATTCCGCCGCGGCCACGCCTTCGCCGGGGTCCACCGCG
>JBGSPZ010000394.1:0-1904 GCA_041738375.1 Parerythrobacter sp.
GGGCGACCGGCACGCCGCGCAGGAGGCCTTCGCCTCGGCCCTCGCGATCGATCCCGGGCCTGCCGAACGAACCTACCTCTCGCGGCGGCTGGCGCGGCTCTAGCGGCCCAGCGATGGCTGGATAGGCACCCACTTCATCACCCCGCCGGGGAAGGGGGTCCACCAGCCAGTCCGCACACCTGCCGAGGCCAGCATGTCGCTGGTCCACTGGTTGCAGGTGTTACCGAGGTGGTAGGTGCCCGGGGCGTCGTAGAACACGTCGTAGGTCGAATAGGCCTTGTAGGTTTTTCGCTGTCCAGGCGGCAAAACTTGCGCTTCGATTGCGGCGACCAGCTTTGCGTATTCGGCTTCGCTGATGGTCAGCTCGCGGTGATCGGGCGAGGGTGCGGGGCGGATGTAATGCGCGACATGCAGCAACCCGTCCCCGCCGGTCGCGGCGTTAAACGCCTTGGGGATGGACAGGTCCGCCCAGGTCGGCGTGTTGAGGAACACCTCGCGCTCGCCCCAGCTGACCGAAACGTGGGTATAGTCGAGACCCGGCGCGGCGACATCGGTGGCGGGGAAATCCGCGCGCCAGTCCTTGGTGTCCGTCACCAGCGGCATAACGATGGCGGTGTGGATGCCATTGGTCTCGACCATGATGGTCACGCCCTTGTCCGGTTCTTGCCAGTCGCCGTTGCGCGGGATCGCGCTGCCGATCCATGCGACGCCCATGAACAGCCCGAACAGCAGCGCGAGCCACGCCAGCGACTTGCCGGCAAATCTTCCCATCATCGTCATTGCGAGGAGCAGAATGCGACGCGGCAATCCACGGGCTGTGTGAGACCGCTCTGGATTGCTTCGCTACGCTCGCAATGACGGGCTTGGCGGGTCATCTCGCTGCGCGTCGGCGGAGCCACAGGATCGACCAGTCGCCCTTGACCAGCCGGGCCGCGTGCCGGAAACCCGCGCGCCGATAGGCGCTGCGCACCTTGGGCTCCTGCGTCTCCAGCAAGCCTGCCAGCAGCAGCGAGCCACCGGGCGGCACCGCCTTTCCGAAATCGGGTGCCAGTTCGACCAGCGGCCCCGCGAGGATATTGGCGATCAGCAGGTCGTAGGGCCCGCGCGCCTGCAGCAACGGGTCGGCCATCCCGTCGGCAACCACCATGGTCACCTCGCCCGTCCCCGGACCGAGCGCAAAGCCGTTCTCCCGCGCGTTGAAATCGACCACCTCGACGCAGACAGCATCGATATCGCTCGCGGTCGCGCGGGCGTGGGGCCACAGGTCGAGCGCGGCAAAGGCGAGCAAACCGGTGCCGGTCCCGATATCGGCAAGATTGCGCACGACAAGCCCGCTGCGCTTCATCGCAGTAAGCATGTGCAGGCACCCGGCGGTGGTAGCGTGCTGGCCGGTGCCGAAAGCCTGGCTTGCAGGGATGCAAAGGCTACGGACCGCGGGGTCCGGATCGGGCGGATATTCGGGCGTGTGGACATGGAACTTGCCCGCGCGGATCGGTTCGGCACCGTGCTGGCTGAGCGTGACCCAGTCCTCGTCGGGCAGTTGCTCGACCTCGAGCGCGGGCACGCTGCCGCCGAACAGCGCGGCGACTGCTGCCTTGTCCTTACGCGTCGGGCGGCGCGGATACCACGCTTCGAGCACCCAGTCGTCGGGCCGGTCGTCGGCCTCCTCGCGGCCGGAAAGGATGACCTCCGGGTCCCAGTCCCACGCGTCCTCATGCGCCATCAGCGCGTCCTGGATGACGGGCTTGGGCGCGTGGGCCGCGATCTTCCAGCTATCCGCCATTGGCGGCCTTCGCTTCTTCAGCGAGCCGGTCGTCGAGCCGCTTGCCGACCTTGGCCGCATAGGCGCGGCAGGCGCCGGGATCCATCCACGGCGCTTCGCCCTTCAGCCGCGTGCGCATGTC
>JBGSPZ010000420.1:0-1626 GCA_041738375.1 Parerythrobacter sp.
GCGGCTGCGGCAAGTCGCTGCCCTTCGCCGAGATCGAGCACAACGACACCTGGCGCATCGTCGAGGATATCGAGCGGCTGCGCGCAATGTGCGGACATTCGGCGTGGCAGGTGTTCGGCGGGAGCTGGGGGGCGACCCTCGCGCTCGCCTATGCCCAGAAATACCCCGAGCGCACCACCGAGCTGATCCTGCGCGGGGTGTTCCTCGGCCGGGAGAAGGAGAAGAACTGGCTCTACACCTACGGCGCGAGCGAGATCATGGCCGAGCAGTGGGCGCAGTTTTCCGGCCATATTCCGGAGAGCGAACGTGGCAATCTCGTGCAAGCCTATCACGACCGGCTGACCAGCGAGGACGAGGCGACCCGCCTCGCCGCTGCGCGCGAATGGTCGCTGTGGGAAGGCTCTGTCGCCACGCTGCTGCCCGATCCCGAGCTGCTCGACGCGTTCGCCGATCCGTCGAAGGCGGTACCTTTCGCCCGCATCTGCGCGCGCTTCTTCCTCAACGATTTCTACCTCGAGGAAGCGCAACTGCTGCGCGACGCGCACAGGCTGAGGGGCATCCCCGGCATCATCGTGCAGGGCCGCCACGACATCTGCTGCCCGCCGACCTCGGCGTGGGAGCTCAAGCAGGCCTGGCCCGAAGTCGACCTGCGGATCGTCCACGACGCTGGCCATGCGGCGGGCGAACCGGGCATCGTCGACGGCCTTGTCCGGGCGACGGATGAGTTTGCGGAACGACAGGCATGATCCTCGTCATCGACAATTACGACAGCTTCACCTTCAACCTCGTCCATTACCTGATGGAGCTGGGCGCGGAGGTGCGGGTCGAGCGCAACGATGCGATCAGCGCCGGGCAGGCGATTTCGAGCGGGGCCAAGGGGTTCCTGATCTCCCCCGGCCCCTGCACCCCGAACGAGGCGGGGATCAGCCTCGATCTCGTGGCGGCCTGTGCAGATGCAGGAAAGCCCTTGCTGGGCGTATGCCTCGGGCACCAGTCGATCGGGCAGCATTTCGGCGGACGGGTGGTGCGCGGCGGCTTGATGCATGGCAAGACTTCGCCGGTCGAGCATGACGGTAGCGGCGTGTTTGCAGGGCTCCCCTCGCCCTACACCGCCACCCGCTATCACTCGCTGATCGTCGAGGACATTCCTGATACGCTGGTGGTCAACGCGACCAGCGAGACGCCGGGCATCGACGGCACCGCGGTGATGGGCTTCCGCCACCGCGAGCTGCCGATCCACGGGGTGCAGTTCCACCCGGAAAGCATCGCCACCGAGCATGGCCACGCTCTGCTGGCAAACTTCCTGCGCCTATGCGGTATCGAGACGCGAGAGCTGGCATGAAGCACCTCCCCCTTGCCGTCCCGCACATGAGTGAGACCGAGGCCGAGGAGGTCTTCGGCTGGATCCTCGACGGGGAAGCGACCGACGAGGAGATCGCCCGTTTCCTGCTGGCGATGACCGAACGCAGCGAAACGGCGGACGAGATCGCTGGCGCCGCCCGCGCCCTGCGTGCGCGCTATATCCCGGTCGCAGGGCCGGACAATGCGATCGACGTCTGCGGCACCGGGGGTGACGGGCACCATACGCTCAACGTCTCGACTGCCGTGGGCCTCGTGGTCGCAGCC
>JBGSPZ010000004.1:0-2494 GCA_041738375.1 Parerythrobacter sp.
GGTGTCCGCGCGGCTGCGGGCGGCGGTCGAGCGGCGAACGCCCTGTTGCGCCTTACGCTTGACGGTCGCCATTGCCCCCTCCCTTCACCTGATGGGTCCGCAGCGCTTCCGCTACGATCGCTTCGACCAGATCGGCATAATCCATGCCGCAGTACCGTGCCTGTTCGGGCACGAGGCTGAGCGGCGTCATCCCCGGCTGGGTATTGGTCTCGAGCACGAACAGGCCATCCTCTCCCTGCTCGTCGTCCCAGCGGAAATCGGTCCGGCTGGTGCCCTTGCAGCCCAGCGCCTTGTGCGCGCGCACGGCGTATTCGAGGCACAGCGCGGTGATGTTCTCGGGCAAGACCGCGGGACAGACGTGCTCGGTCATCCCCTCGGTATACTTCGCGTCGAAGTCGTAGAAGCCCGACTTGGGGACCAGTTCGGTCACCGCCAGCGCGCGCGGCCCCTGCGGACCGTCGATCACCGCCGTCGTCAGTTCGCGCCCGCGGATATAGGGTTCGGCGAGCAGCTCGGGAAATTCCTGCCACGGCCCTGTCGCACCGCGCGCGATCGGGTTGCCGTAATTGCCGTCCGCTGTGACGATGGCGACGCCGACCGAGGAGCCTTCGTTGACCGGCTTGAGCACATAGGGCCTCGGCAGCGGGTCCTGCTCGTAAAGCTCCTCGCTCCTGACGATCCGCCCGCCGGGCATCGGGATGCCCTTGAGCACCAGCGCCTGCTTGGTCAGTTCCTTGTCGATCGCGATCACCGAGGTTGCGAGACCCGAATGGGTGTAGGGCACACCCATCAGGTCGAGCATGCCCTGCACCGTCCCGTCCTCGCCCGGCACCCCGTGGAGCGCGTTGAACACGACATCGGGCGCAGCCTCGGCGATACGCGCCGCAACCTGCCGGTCCATATCGATCCGGGTCACCCGGTGCCCCCGGCTTTCGAGCGCATCGGCCACGCCGTTGCCGCTCATCAGCGAAACCGGGCGCTCGTTCGCCCAGCCGCCCATCAGCACTGCGACGTGGAGCGGTGATTTCGAACTCATACGACACCCTCGTTCAGGTAAAGAGGACGTTGAGAAAAATAGACTTCGTCAGGGCAACCATCCTCCCAAGGGAACAATCTGCTCTTCGCCGCCGGCCAGACGATTTGAAACGCTCGACTCATAGTATCGCCCGTCCGATGCTTTTCGAACCAGATTGCCGACGCGAACCATCGCGGTTGGAATGCTTCCGGGACAACAGCTTTCGAGACACACTCATGGCCTTCGAGCAGACCTTCGATGACCAGTTTATCTGATAGAACAAGTCCGTTCCGGCACTGCTCAAATGTCTCGCAAATCATCGAATGCATCATCGTCGAGGAGAGCCCAAAGACGATGACTTCGGGTTGCCCGACAGATTCTGGAAATCCAATCGAATAGCTGAACGGAGGGTCGTCTCCGTCATAATCGGCAAATACGTGGTTCACTTGAAATCCGTACGCACGCACGTTTTCAAGTATCCCTTTCTCGAAGTCACTAAGAGTCGGGCTATCGCTCATGGTCGGCCCACCCGCTGGATTTCCCATTCGAGCTGGACCCCGGAATGCGCATAGACGCGGCGTTTCACTTCTTCGCCCAGTCCTTCGATGTCGGCACTGGTCGCAGTTCCGGTGTTGATCAGGAAATTTGTGTGCTTCTCGCTGACCTGCGCGCCGCCGATGGTGAGGCCGCGGCACCCGGCGGCATCCACGAGCTGCCACGCCTTGTGGCCTTCGGGGTTCTTGAAGGTCGAACCGCCGGTCTTGGTGCGGAGCGGCTGGGATTCCTCTCGTGCCTGCGCGATGCGGTCCATCTCCGCGCCGATTTGGGCGGGATCGCCCGGTTGGCCACGAAACCGCGACGCAACCACCACCGCGCCCTCGGGCAGGGCCGAGTGGCGGTAGCTGTATTGCAGGTCGGCTGCCGAGAGCCGCAGGAATTCGCCGGTGGGAAGCACCACATCGCAATCGACCAGAACGTCCGAAACCTCGCGGCCATAGGCCCCGCCATTCATCCGCACGAAGCCGCCCACCGTACCGGGGATACCGCGCAGGAATTCGAGCCCCGCAATCCCCGCATCGCGCGCGGTGGAGGAAACCAGGATGCCCGACGCACCGCCGCCGCATTCGAGTAGGCAATCGCCCTTGTCGGCCACTTTCGCAAAGGCCTTGCCGAGCCGGATCACCACACCGGGCACACCGCCGTCGCGCACGATCAGGTTCGACCCGAGGCCGAGCGCCATCACCGGAAGCTTGCCCTCCAGCCGGTCGAGAAACAGGGACAGATCGTCGAGGTCTGCGGGTTCGAACAGCCAGTCGGCCGCGCCGCCCGTCTTGAACCACACCAGCTTGGCGAGCGGCGCATTGGGGGTCAGCTTGCCGCGCAGTCCCTGCGTCGACACCGGCGCATTGATCGCTCCGTCGAGGTCGACTTCGGCGTCGGGCGCGCCGCCCTTGTCGTTCATCGCCCAATCGTCAGGCT
>JBGSPZ010000034.1:0-2103 GCA_041738375.1 Parerythrobacter sp.
ATCATCGCGGCGGCGCAGCAGACGAGAGCGGATGCGATCCATCCCGGCTACGGCTTCCTCTCCGAGAACGCCGATTTCGCGCAGGCCGTGATCGACGCGGGTCTGATCTGGGTCGGCCCCAAGCCTGCCAGCATCCGCGCAATGGGTCTCAAGGACGCGGCCAAGGCGCGGATGATCGCAGCGGGCGTTCCCGTGACGCCCGGCTATCTTGGCGCGGACCAATCGCTTGAACGCCTGACCAAGGAGGCCGAGGCGATCGGCTACCCCGTCCTGATCAAGGCGGTGGCAGGCGGCGGCGGCAAGGGGATGCGTAAGGTCGATGCCCCGGCCGATTTCGCCGCCGCGCTCGAATCCTGCCGCCGCGAGGCCAAGGCCAGCTTCTCGAATGACGAAGTGCTGCTGGAGAAGTGGATCACCTCGCCCCGCCATATCGAGGTGCAGGTCTTCGGCGATGCCCACGGCAACGTCGTCCACCTGTTCGAGCGCGACTGCTCGCTCCAGCGCCGCCACCAGAAGGTGATCGAGGAAGCCCCCGCCCCCGGCATGGACGATGAGACCCGCGAGGCGATCTGCGTCGCCGCCGTTCGCGCTGCCAAGGCGGTCGATTACGAGGGCGCAGGCACGATCGAATTCATCGCCGACGCCAGCGAAGGCCTGCGCGCCGACCGCATCTTCTTCATGGAGATGAACACCCGCCTGCAGGTGGAACACCCGGTGACCGAGGAGATCACCGGGGTCGATCTGGTCGAATGGCAGCTGCGCGTTGCGAGCGGCGAGCCGCTACCCAAGCGGCAGGAGGAGCTGTCGATCAACGGCCACGCGATCGAGGCGCGGTTGTATGCCGAGGATCCGGCGAAGGGGTTTTTGCCGAGCACGGGGCGGTTGGATTTTCTGCTGCTGGACGAAGACTACGCGCGAATTGAAACCGGCGTGGACGAGGGTGATACGGTGTCACCCCACTACGACCCAATGATTGCCAAGATAATAAATCATGCCGCCACGCGCGATGAGGCCATTTCCGATCTTAAGGCCGCGCTGAGCGAATGCGCAATACATCCAGTCCGAACCAACAAAGGCTTCTTGTTTGAGTGTCTCGACCATCCCGATTTTCAGGCTGCGCAGCTGGACACCGGATTGATCGAACGAGGTGTCGAGACGCTAATCCCGGAAATTCATCCATCGCAAACGGCAGTAGACGAAGCGGCCGGTCGCTTTCGGTCGGAAGTGGCTCATCACGATGGTGGATTGCGAGGACCGCTATTCGGATTCCGCCTAAACGGGGATGCTGATCAAGCAGTGAGACTGTGGAGCGATGGAATGGCTTTGCAGGGCGACAGCCTTTCGCCAATTGCACGCCCAAGCTATGCTCTTGAGTTAGGTAAGATTCTTGTCACCGAACGGGGGCAGGATCGGCTGTTCTGCACCAGCCCGCCTCGCGGCACCGGCCAAGCCTCCGCCGCCGATGGCGCGATCATCGCGCCGATGCCGGGCAAGGTCATCGCGGTCGATGTCGCCGAAGGCCAGACCGTCACCGCCGGGCAGCGGCTCATGGTGCTCGAGGCGATGAAGATGGAACACTCCCTCACCGCTCCGTTTGACGGGGTGGTGAGCGGGCTCTCGGTCGAGCAGGGCTCGCAGGTGCAGGTCGAGGCGGTGTTGTGCGTGGTGGAGCCGGTGGAATGATCCTCCCCAAGCACGCTTGGGGAGGGGGACCACCCGCAGGGTGGTGGAGGGGTGTTCTACCTGCAAGAGCAGAACCCCTCCACCATGCTTCGCATGGTCCCCCTCCCCGACGCGTCGGGGAGGATTGATGCCCTGGGCCAAGGAACTCGAGGAACTGCGCGCGCGTGAGGCGCTCGCGGAACAGATGGGCGGGCCGGACAAGGTTGCCCGGCAGCATGGGCGCGGCAAAATGGATGCCCGCGCGCGGCTGGCGGCGCTGGTCGATCCGGGCAGTTTCCGCGAAATCGGCAAGATCGCGGGCAAGGGCTCCTATGACGAGAACGGCGAGCTGACGGGCGTCCTCCCCGCGCCTTTCCTGTTCGGCAAGGCCACCATCAACGGCCGCCCCGTGGTCGCCACGGCGGACGATTTCACCATTCG
>JBGSPZ010000041.1:0-2138 GCA_041738375.1 Parerythrobacter sp.
GCGGGTGCCGACGCAGCACGCGTGCGGGCGCTTGCCCTGGCCCAACTGGGCCGGCACGATGAGGCCGACGCGGAGCTCGACGCCGCACTGGAGCAGTTTCCGGCGGATGTCCGGCTGAATTCTGACAAGGCGCTCCGGCTCACCGCCGACGGGAATTTTGCCGCCGCAGGTGCACTCGTCGACCGCGCGCTGAAAAGCGATGCTTCGTCGCTCGACGCCGGATTGGCAAAGGCCCGGCTCGACGAAGCGATGGGCAATCTTGGCGCTGCGCAGGGACGTCTGGAAAAACTCGGGCAAACCTATCCGGACAGCCGGACCGTCACCCTCGCAATCGGGCGGGTGTTGCTCGCCGCGGGCAAGATCGACGATGCCACGAGCATCGTGAAGAGTCTGCGGGGAGCGGGGATCGACGCGCCCGAACTCACCCTGCTCGAAGCGAAGGTCGCGGCGCGCAAGGGCAAATGGGACGAAGTGCGTTCGGTCATGCAGGCGCGCGAACGCGAGATGCGCGATGTGCCGGAAGCGCAGCTGCTGTATGCCACCGCCTTGCAGGAACTGGGTCTCGCCTCGATGGCCGAAGCCATCCTGGAACGGGTGGTCAATCGCTATCCCGAATACCATGCAGCCCGCGCGCAGCTGGCGGAATTCCTGCTGGAGTCGGGCCAAAAGGAAAAGGCGCGATCGATCATCGCGCCATTGCGCGAGCTGGCGGAGCTTCCCCCGCCAGCTCGCGAATTGATTGCCCGGGTGGACGCCGGCTGATCAGGCCGATTTGCGGCGACGGCTGCGAAGCGCAACCGCAGCGAGACCGAGGCCGAACAGGCCCATCATGCCGGGCTCGGGAACCTGCGTGCCGCCCGAGGTGGAAGTGCCGCCCGAAGTGGTCGTACCGCCCGAAGTCGTGGTGCCCCCCGAGGTCGTCGTGCCGCCCGAGGTCGTGGTGCCGCCCGAGGTGGTGCTCCCGCCCGAGCTGGACGAGGTATGTCCGCAGCCCGGGAAGTGCTTATGGCCGCCCCACCAGCTACCCCATTTGGACCAGTCGGTCGCGCTCGCTGGCGAAGCTGCTGCGAATGCGAGAGCCCCGGCGGCGAGAAGGATCGATTTCTTGAACACGGACTGTCACCCCTTTTTGATCTGATGACCAGTCCGTGCCGCAGGTTATCGCCAGCGTCGAGCGACCCAATCGCCGTGTTCCAATCTCGGACAGCCGGGCCGAACTCGTTAACGCGGTGCCGTCAGACGTTGTGCACTGCCTTGATCAGCGGTCCGTAGCCCGTGCTGCCCAGCCAGCCGACCTGGGTTTCCGCGGTCACCTTGTTGATCGCCACCTGCGGCACCGGACCGCCGCTGACCGGCAGACGCAGCGGGCGGGTACCAGCGGGCATGGCGATGGTGCGGGCGATCGCTCGCGGCACGTCCATCGGGTCGGCGGTGCGGCCCGAGCCGTCCTCGCTGCCCATGCTGGCCATCTGCTGCGGATAGCCGTCGGTGTGCCGGTCTTCGGCCCGTTCCTTGAGCGCTGCGGTGTAGGCGTTGCGGTTGACCCATACCTCGGTCGGATAGCCGCCGGGTTCGATGATCGTGACCTCGATGCCGTGCGGAACCAGTTCGTAGGCGAGCTGCTCGCCCATCGCCTCGAGCGCGAACTTGGTTGCCGAGTAATGCCCAGAATGGGGCACGATCACCCGGCCGAGCTGGCTCGAGATCTGGAAGATCATGCCGGATTTCTGCATCCGCATTCCGGGCAGAACGGCGCGCGCCATGCGATGGCAGCCGAAGACATTGGTGTCGAAGATCAACTGCGTCGCTGCCATGTCCTGCACCTCCACCGGGGAAGTGATGCCGATGCCGGCATTGTTGACCAGCACATCGAGCGGCACGCCGTTGATCCGCTCCGCCTCTGCCACGGCAGCATTGCATTGCGCCTCGTCGAGCACGTCGAGTTCGAGCACATGGATATCGAGCTTCTGGTCGCCGGCGAGCTGGCGCAGCTCGTCCGCCTCGGGGCGTGGAAACCCGCGCATGGTCGCGAAGACCTTGGCGCCAAGCCGCGCATAGTGCTCCGCGCCGAGCCGCCCGAAACCGGAGGAACAACCGGTGATCAGGATCGCCTTGCCCGACAGGTCGGGCTCGGCTTC
>JBGSPZ010000068.1:0-4937 GCA_041738375.1 Parerythrobacter sp.
CCATCAGTGCTTCGAGCACCGGCCGCGCGCCGTCGCCCAGCGTCAGGTCGGCATGGCCGATGATCGCGTGGCACGGGCGATAGTTGCCATAAAGCCCGCTGGCCCCCTGCGCCGCCACCCCGTCGACGAATTCGACCTCGCCCACCACCTTCTTCGCCTCGCCATAGGCCGGGTTGTAGAACGCGCCGCATTCCATGAAGCAGGTGCCGACGACATTGTGGCCCGACTGCGTATCGGCCCGCAGCGCATCGAAGGTGTAATAGGCCGCATCGACCAGCGCCTCGATGAAATCGTGCCGCGGGGTGGGGAAGGCATCGATCAGCGGGCGCAGGTCCCACAAATGATGATGCGGATCGATGATCGGCAGCTCGGGTTCGAGAATCGGTTCCGGCGTTGTGGTCATGCTAGTTCTCTCCCGTTGCGCCTTGGGGTGTGACACCGACCCTGGCGTTTATCAAAACTCTTGCGTGCCGATTGATCGTTCTAAAACAGCAACATATTCCGACTTTGCTGCGTCTTCACGCGACCTTTCGAATTTGCCTCAGCCGCACCGACCGGACCAGTCGATTGCGGGTTCAGCCCCGCCGCATCATGCCCAAGGTGCAGCCTGTAGGAAACGGATAAGTCGCGCTACTCTGCAACCGCCGAGTTCGCCGCGCTGAGCACCGCGCGCACGCTCGCGGTCGCGACGTCTTCGTCGATGCCGCAGCCCCAGATCGTCTTGCCATTCGCGTCGCGGCATTCGAGATAGGCTGCGGCGCGCGCGTCCGTGCCGGTGCCGAGGGCGTGTTCGGTGTAGTCGGCGACTTCGATCTCGACCCCGAAGGCCTCGCGCAGGGTGCCGATCACCGAGGAGATCAGCCCGTTGCCGCGCCCGCTGACGCTCTGCTCGACCCCGTCGACCGCGATTGTGCCGGTGAAGATGCGGGTGCCGTCCGCCGCGCGGCTTTCCTCGTAATCGACCAGCTGCAAATGCTTGGGATGCGTCTGGACGTGATAGGCCCGCTTGAACGTATCCCAGATGTCCGCCGCATTGAGTTCGCGCCCCAATTCGTCGGCCACCCGCTGGACATGCGGGCTGAAATCGGCCTGCATCTTCTTGGGCAGCTTGAGCCCCTGGTCCTGTTCCAGCACCCAGGCGAAACCGCCTTTGCCGCTCTGCGAATTGACCCGGATCACCGCCTCGTAACTGCGCCCGAGGTCGGCCGGGTCGATCGGCAGATAAGGCACGCGCCACAGCTCGTCGTTCTGCCGTGCGTGGGCTTCAAAGCCCTTCTTGATCGCGTCCTGGTGGCTGCCGGAGAAGGCGGTGTAGACCAGCTCTCCGCCATAGGGGTGGCGCTGGTGGACCGGGATCTGGTTGCAGAATTCGACCGTCTCGATCACCCGGTCGAGATCGGAGAAATCGAGGCCGGGATCGACGCCTTGCGTGTAGAGGTTGAGCGCCATCGTCACGAGGCAGCAGTTGCCGGTCCGCTCGCCATTGCCGAACAGGCAGCCTTCGACCCGGTCGGCCCCCGCCATCAGCCCGAGTTCCGCTGCCGCCACGCCGGTCCCGCGGTCGTTGTGGGTGTGCAGGCTGATGACCGCGCTTTCGCGGTTCGGCAGGTTGCGGCAGAAATATTCGATCTGGTCGGCGTAGATATTGGGCGTTGCCGCCTCGACCGTGGCGGGCAGGTTGAGGATGATCGGCCGTTCGGGGTTGGGCTGGAGCACTTCCATCACCGCCTCGCACACAGAAATGCTGAAGTCGAGTTCGGCAGTGGAGAAGGTTTCGGGCGAATACTGGAAATGCCACTCGGTCTCGGGACGCATCGCCGCCTCGTCGCGCATCACCTTTGCACCTGCGACCGCGATGTCGCGCACCTCGTCCTTGCTCATGCGGAACACGATGTCGCGCCACGCCGGGCTGACCGCGTTGTAGAGATGGACGATCGCCCGCTTCGCGCCTTCGAGACTTTCGAAGCTGGTGCGGATCAGGTCCTCGCGGCTCTGGGTCAGCACCTGCACCGTCACATCGTCGGGAACGCGGCCCGAGCGGACGAGACCGGCGATGAAATCGAACTCGGTCGCGCCAGCGCTGGGGAAGCCGACTTCGATCTCCTTCACGCCGATCTCGACCAGCAGGTCGAAGAAGCGGTTTTTCTTCACCGCATCCATCGGGTCGATGATCGACTGGTTGCCGTCGCGCAGATCGGTGCTGAGCCAGCGCGGCGGGGCGGTGATCGTGCGGCTCGGCCACTGGCGGTCGGCCAATGGCACTTGCGGGAAGGGGCGATACTTGACCGAAGGATCGCGGAGCATGGTCATGGGATGGGTCTCGAAACGAAGCTGACTGCTGGTACGGCGGACTATCCCCTGTGCGCATCGCGCGCCTGCGGGGCACGCGTCATGTCACGCCCAGGGGCGTGTAAGTCGTAGAATAAGCAGTTCGTTACGCGACATGGCGGCAGGCATTGCCGATTCTTGCGCCTAAGGCAAGGCGCAATATTGCGGAATGTCGCTAGCCGCAGCGCGCGGTGCGGATCGTTCCGGTAATGTCGACCATCATATTGAGCCGCTTCGAGCCGGCATCGGGCTCGACCGTATTGCCCGGTTTGACGAAGCGCAGGTTGGCCGCGCCGCCGAGCGCCTCGACGATCGCCTTGCGGGTCTGCGCATTGTCCGGCTGGCCGAGGAAGGGCGCGACCTTGTCCGCACCGCAATTGGCCATGTCGGGGGTCAGCGCGGCATCCGCCCATGTCGGGCTCGGCTTGGGCGGGATCGGCTTGCCAGGCAGGTTCTCTGCAGGAACCGCACCCTGCGGAGCGGTGCCGTTGACGCGCGCGGCAAAATCCTCCGCCGTGTCGCTCTCTTCGGCGGTCTGTCCGCAGGCGGCGAGCAGAAGCGCGGGAGCGGTGAGGGCGAGGAGTTTGCGCATGGAGCGGACCATCGTGAAAGTTGAAACTGGCGCGCTCCAACGCGACCAGCGTTTCAACTTCATGACACAAGCGTGACGTGGCGGGGCAAGGCCCGCTGCGCGGATGCTTGCCTTGTGCTTCTGGGCGGGGCATCGCTGGGTCCGACTTCCAAACGAAGCGAGGCCCGATGTCCGAACCGAACGATGCCTTCGACGCGCTGTACCGCACCATGGGCCTCATCCGCGTCGTGACGCTGGACCCGCAGGGCAGGGCGACGCTCGAATACGAGGCGAAGCCCGAGCAGTGCCATTCGGGCGGGGTGGTGCAGGGCGGCTTCGTCACCGGATGGATCGACGCGGCGATGGCGCATGCCTCGATCGCGCTCAACGGGCCGCTGGTGGTGCCGATGTCGCTTGAGCTCAAGATCAGCTTCTTCGCGCCGGTGCGGCCCGGGCTGGTGATCGCCGAGGGCTGGGCCGAGCGCAACGGGCGGCGGACCGGCTTCTACGAAGGGCAGCTGATGGACGCACAGGGCAATGTGCTGGCGAAAGGGACGAGCACAATCATGCTGATGGACCGCAGCAAGGTGGAACAGGCCTCCAAGGATGCACGCGGATGAGCGCGGTCCGGCCCTTCGTGCTCGACATCCCGCAGGCGGAAATCGAGCGCCTTCATCGCAAGATCGACGACACGCGCTGGCCCGAGGCCGAGCCGGTCGGTGACTGGTCGCAGGGAACGCCGCTGGCTGCATTGCAGGACCTGGTCGCCTATTGGCGCGATGGTTACGACTGGCGCGCCTGCGAGGCGCGGCTCAACGCCTTCGGCCAGTTCGTGACCGAGATCGACGGGCTGGACATCCATTTCCTCCATGTCCGCTCGTCGCGGGATGACGCCTTGCCGCTGGTCCTTACCCATGGCTGGCCGGGATCGGTGCGCGAGTTCTTCGAGGTGATCCCGCTGCTGACCGAACCGGGGGAGGGCGAGCAGGCCTTCCACCTCGTGATCCCGTCGCTGCCCGGTTTCGGCTTTTCGGACAAGCCGAAGCAAACAGGCTGGGGGGTCGAGAAAATCGCGCAAGCGTGGGCCGAGCTGATGCGCCGCCTCGGCTACGCAAACTGGGTTGCGCAAGGCGGTGACTGGGGCTCGGCGGTCACGACCGTGATCGGGGCGCAGGCTCCCGAGGGCTGCCTCGGCATTCATATCAACATGCCAATCGGGCGGCCCGGGCCGGACGATCTCGCCAGCCCGTCGCCGGAGGAACTCAAGGCCTTGCAGGCATTGCAATATTACCAGGAATGGGACTCGGGCTATTCCAAACAGCAAAGCACCCGCCCGCAGACGGTCGGTTACGGGTTGGTCGATTCCCCGGTCGGCCTCGCGGGCTGGATCTTCGAGAAGATGCACGCCTGGACCGACAATACCGGATCGCCCTTCGACGCGCTGAGCAAGGACGCGATTCTCGACAACATCATGCTCTACTGGCTCCCCGCGACGGGTGCCTCGGCGGCGCGGCTGTATTGGGAGAGCTTCGCGAAGTTCGGCGAGGGCGAAGTCGCCATCCCCGCCGGTGCCAGCGCCTTCCCCAAGGAAATCATCCCCGCCCCGCGCAAATGGGCCGAGCGGCGGTATACCAATCTCGTCTACTGGAACGATCTGCCCAAGGGCGGCCACTTCGCGGCATGGGAGCAGCCGGAACTGTTCGCGGGCGAGTTGCGGGCGTGTTTCGGGAAGATGGTCTAGCCCTCCGCCTTATCGTCACCCTGAACTTGTTTGGCCTGTGGCCAGCTGCGCTTCCAGGGTCCATTTCTCCAATTGCTCAGCGCATAGTGGTTGGCGAGATGGATGCTGAAACGAGTTCAGCATGACGGGGATAGGAGAGAGAGCTAGCGCCAGCGCAGGCGGTCCGCCGTGAGTTGATCGACCGACCTCACCCCCATCAGACGCATGCCGCGCTCGAACTCGTCCTTGAGGATGCCGATCGCGCGCTCGACGCCTTCCTGCCCCGCCGCCGCCAGCGCATAGAGATACAGCCTGCCC
>JBGSPZ010000072.1:0-4269 GCA_041738375.1 Parerythrobacter sp.
GCCCGGCCCGCAACCCTCGCCCGCGCCATCAGGTGGGCGCTGCTCACGCCCGGTCCCGCCGCTAAGGTGTTCGCTGCCCGGCATGTCGCACGGGAGTGGCGGCTCGGGCGGCTCGCGTTCGTTTTCGACGTGGCGATGCCCGATCGGCCGGAGCGTCCTGCACGTCCCGAACTGCTCGCGCCGCGCGACATGCCCCGGCGCAGCAAGGCCGGGTCGCAGGGCAACCGGATCGCTCTGTGGCACGCGCTGGCACATATCGAATTCGTCGCCATCGATCTGGCGCTCGATATCGTCGGGCGGTTCGGAGCGGAGATGACACGCGGTTTCGCCGACGATTTCCTGTCGGTCGCAGCGGACGAGGCGATGCATTTCGTGCTGCTCGATCGCAAGCTGCGCGCGCTCGGCAGCCATTATGGCGCACTTCCGGCACACGGCGGCTTGTGGCAGGCAGCCGAAGAGACCAGCCATGATGTTGCCGCGCGGCTCGCGATCGTCCCGATGGTGCTGGAGGCGCGCGGGCTCGATGTGACGCCGCATACGCTTGAGCGGGTAAGATCGCAGGGCGACTTCAATGGTGCGCGAATTCTGGAGAGAATCCTTGACGACGAGATTCGTCATGTCGGTTTCGGCACCAAGCACTTTGTCGCACATTGCGAGGCTGCGGGAATCACGCCTCAAAGCCATTGGCAAAGGCTTGTGAAAAGGCACTTCCGCGGAGCCATTAAGCCGCCGTTCAACGACTCAGCGCGGCTCGCAGGCGGTCTGTCGCGAGACTTCTACCAAAGCCTTGCGTCCTGAAATTCTGGCGTCAAACCCACAATGCACAAGGTCATGTGGGGTTCCATGGCCGTATGAATTGCCACCGCCAAGCCTCTGCAAGGGGCGAAAAACAAGGACGGGACATTGGTCGCTATTACGATTTCGCGTGCCACGAAATGCTTCGGCATCGCGCTCGCAGGCTTCGCATCGCTGGCAGCATCGCCGGCTTTCGCGAACACCAGTGCAGCCAGCGCGGCTGACGTTACCGCTCCGGTCAAGGACGTGGGGACTTCGGGCATCGCCGATGGTGACGAGGACTTCACCGAGCTGTTCGCCCAGTGGGAATCGCTTGACGGCACGCCGCAGCGCCGCACCGTGACCGCCCCGGCTTCGGTTTCGATCCCGTCACGTATGCCGCTCGATCGTGCGACCCTGACCAGCGAATATGGCATGCGCACCCATCCTGTTTTGGGCGGCCGCCGCGCGCACAAGGGAATCGATCTCGCCGCGCCGACCGGAACGCCGGTCTATGCGACTGCCGATGGCGTGGTCAGCCGCGCCGAGCGCTTCAGCAGCTACGGCCTTTACATCTCGATCGAACATGGCGGGAGCTTGCAGACCCGTTTCGCCCATCTTTCGCGCCTCAATGTCTCTGAAGGCCAGCAGGTCAAGAAGGGTGAATTGATCGGTTTCGTCGGTTCGACCGGTCGTTCGACCGGGCCGCATCTGCATTACGAAGTCCGGGTGAATGGTGAAGCGGTCAATCCGGTGCCCTATATGCGCGAAAACGAACCGCAGCTCGCACTCGAGCGTGGTGAAGGCGGCCAGGGCGGCGAATAGTTCGCAGCGTCGACCGGTCTCCTGAAGGCCAGCGCAAGGGCGGCGGAGCAATCCGGCGCCCTTTTTGCTTGCCGCAAAGGGCAGGAACGGTAGGTTTCGCTTCACAACCAATCGGCCCGCGAGAGGCCCGACGGGAGAGATTCGAAACATGCATCCGATTCTTCACGCGCAGACCCGGCCCGACCATCCGGCCGTAATCCTGGCGAGTACCGGTGAGACAGTGAGCTACGGCGAGCTCGACGCGGGCGCGAACCGCTTCGCCCGGTTGCTGCGATCGCGCGGGTTGCAGCCCGGCGATGCCTATGCGGTATTGCTGGAGAATCACCTGTTCTACTTCGACATCATCTGGGGCTCACAGCGTTCCGGGTGCCTGCTGGTGCCGATCTCCACCCGCCTGACTGCACCGGAGATCGCCTATATCCTCGAAGACAGCGGCGCGAAGCTGCTGATTACCTCGCGCAAGTTCGACGATGTCCTCCCGGGCGTCCGCCAACTCGCTCCCGACATGCCGTGCCTGATTCTTGGCGGGGAAGGCGGGGAGGATTTCGAGGCGGCGCTCGCGGCACAGCCCGCCGAGCCGATCCCCGATCAGGCATCGGGCCTAGCGATGCTCTACAGTTCGGGCACCACGGGGCGACCCAAGGGCGTACGGCCCAAGCCCCCCGAGGACCCGGAAGTGACCGCGCCCGTCCCGCTGATCGGCCTCGCGGTGATGGGGGCGGGGATGCCGAGCGACGGGAGCATGGTCTATCTCTCCCCCGCACCGATGTATCACGCTGCGCCGATGGGCTGGTGCACCACGGTCCACCGGCTCGGCGGCACGGTCGTCATGATGGAGAAGTTCGATCCCGAAGCGGCGCTCGCGTTGATCGAGACGTACCGCGTGACCGACAGCCAGTGGGTGCCGACCCATTTCGTGCGCATGCTCAAGCTGCCCCCGGAGGTGCGGACAAAGTACGACCTCTCCTCGCATCAGCGTGCGATCCACGCTGCCGCGCCTTGTCCGATCCCGGTCAAGCAGGAGATGATCGCATGGTGGGGGCCGATCATCATCGAATACTACGCCGGCTCCGAGGGGATCGGCATGACGATGGTCAAGAGCGAGCAATGGTTGGCGCATCCCGGCTCGGTCGGACCGGCTATCTTCGGCACGCTCCACATCTGCGGCCCGGGTGGCGAGGAGGTGCCAGTGGGCCAGGATGGGCTGATCTATTTCGAGAACGCAATCCTGCCGACCTATCACAACGATCCCGAGAAGACTGCCGATGCGATGCACCCCAAGGGCTGGATGACGCTGGGCGACATCGGCCATCTCGATGAAGACGGCTTCCTCTACCTGACCGACCGCAAAAGCCACATGATCATTTCGGGCGGGGTCAATATCTATCCGCAGGAGATCGAGAACCTGCTGATCACCCACGACAAGGTGATGGATGCCGCGGTGATCGGCGCGCCGTGCCCCGATCTGGGCGAGAAGGTCGTGGCGGTGGTCCAGCCGGTCGACATGGGGCAAGCCGGCGAGGCGCTCGAACTCGAACTGCGCGCCTTCCTGGACGGGCAACTATCGCGAGTGAAGATGCCGCGCCTGTTCGATTTCCGGCCCGAACTGCCGCGCGAGGCCAATGGCAAGCTGTACAAGCGCGAGCTGCGCGAGGAGTACGCCGCCAGGGCGCAGGAGGCAGTGTGATGGCGACGCAGGAAAGGCCCGCCGTCGATCCGGCCACCGCGCGCGAAGTGATAGACCCGCAGAGCTACGCCGACTGGGATCCATTGCTTGACACCTTCGATCGCCTGCGCGAGGAAGCGCCGGTTGCGTGGATCGACTCCGGCGACGACGCGTACCACCCGCCCTTCTGGCTGCTCACCCGCTACGACGACGCAATGCGCGTATCGAAGGACAATTCGACCTTCCTCAACAACCCGCGCACGGTGGTCTTTAGCCTGACCGAGGGGATCGAGTTCGCCAAGGCCTTCAGCGGCGGCAGCGAGCATATGGTCGCTTCGCTGGTCACCTTCGATGCGCCGATCCACATGAAGTATCGCAAGCTGACGCAGGAATGGTTCATGCCCAAGAACCTGCGCACCATCGAGGACGAAATCCGCGCCATCGCGCAGGCGACCGTCCAGCGGATGATCGATGCCGGGCCGGAGCTGGACTTTTGCAAGCTGGTCTCCGCCCCCTATCCGCTGCATGTGGTGATGCAGATCCTCGGCGTGCCGGAGGAAGACGAGCCGCGCATGCTCACCCTCACCCAGCAGATGTTCGGCGGCAGCGACGAGGACCTCAACCAGTCGGGGATGAAGGACCTCCCGCCCGAAGTCATCACCCAGATCGTTGCCGGGGCGGTGCGCGATTTCGAGGCCTATTTCGCCAAGCTGACGGCGGAGAAGCGCGCCAACCCGACAGGCGATGTCGCCAGCACCATCGCCAATGCGGTGGTCGACGGCGAGGCGCTCAATGACCGCGACATGATGGGCTACTACATCATCGTCGCCGCCGCCGGGCACGATACGACCAGCGCATCGACGGGCGGCGGCGTCCTCGGCATGTTGCAGAACCCGGCAGAACTCGGGAAGATGCTCGCCGATCCGAAAGCTCACAGCCGCACAGCCGTCGACGAGGCGATCCGCTGGACGACGCCTGTCAAACACTTCATGCGCACCGCACAG
>JBGSPZ010000100.1:0-1554 GCA_041738375.1 Parerythrobacter sp.
GTCCATTACCATGTCGGGTGGCGGGGAGGGGGAGTGGGCTGGCACCGCGCCCCAGCCGTCAGGCTGGGCAAAGGCATCACAGCGTGAAGCTCTCACCAAGGTAGAGCCGCTTCACATTCTCGTCGGCGACGAGGGCCTGCGGCGATCCGGCGAACAGCACCTGCCCGCCATAGATGATGCACGCACGGTCGACGATTTCGAGCGTTTCGCGCACATTGTGGTCGGTGATCAGCACGCCGATGCCGCGGGTCTTGAGGTCCTTCACCAGGTCGCGAATGTCGCTGATGGACAGCGGGTCGATTCCGGCGAAAGGCTCGTCGAGCAGCATGATCGAGGGTTTCGCCGCCAGCGCGCGGGCAATCTCGCAGCGCCGCCGCTCGCCGCCCGACAGCGCCATGGCCGGGCTCGTACGCAACCGGGTAAGACCGAATTCGTCGAGCAGCCGCTCGAGCTCCGCGTCGCGGGTCTGTTTGTCGGGCTCGACCATCTCAAGCACGCAATTGATGTTCTGTTCCACCGTCATGCCGCGGAAAATGCTGGTTTCCTGCGGCAGGTAACCGAGGCCGAGGATCGCACGGCGATACATCGGCAGCTTGGTCACATCCTCCCCGTCCATCAGGATGCGCCCCGAATCCGGTCGCACCAGGCCCATGATCGAATAGAAGCACGTTGTCTTGCCCGCGCCGTTGGGGCCGAGCAGGCCGAGCACCTCGCCCTTGCCCACAGTGAGCGAGATGTCGGTCAGCACCGCGCGCTTGTCGTAACTCTTGGCGATGGAGATGACCTCCAGCCCGCCATTGGGGAGCGGGGCGGTAGCATCGGGCAGGGGGGCCGCGTCGAGCGCGTCGGTAGCAGTCATGCGCGCCTATTTAGCAAGGAGCGGTGGCTTGCAAACCCCCACATGCTCGAATTTGGCAGGATTCGTGCATGGTACATAAGGGGGGTCGAGCACCCGAAACGCCGACCGGTCGGAGCGGGACTTGTGGTTACCGCCCTTGATTGTCTGCAACGTAAGTGAAATACTCCGACTCGGAAGAGGACATTTGGGGAGATAGCGCATGGTCAAGGCGCTGGAGAGTTCCGCACGGCGCACCGCACGCACCCGTGACTGGCGCCGCTCGATGAGCGACAATGTCGCTTGGGCCCTGCTGGTCTACACCGCATTGCAGATTTTCGTGACGACCGGTGCAATGAAGACCACCGGCACCTCGATCTTGCCCTATATCGTACTTATAATCCTGGTGGCGGCGATCATTCCCGCCTGCCGGATGTTCGAACGCCGCTGGCGCGACCTGTCGGACGAGCAGGCAGCCGACCCGGCCTATGCCGGGGCCTATCGCCGCGACCAGCTGTTTCTCTGGCTGCTCGCGATCGGGCTGCCGTTTCTGATCACCGGCGCGATTACGGGCTTTTCCGCGCTCGGCTGAGCGATCCCTGCCATTGCCAGCCGCGTGTTGCGTTCCTAAGCGCAGGACATGATCACATCTGAAGCCGTCGAGGACCGCGCCGCGCGGCTGGTCGAACTGGCGCTGCGTGCAGGGGCGGATGCCGCTG
>JBGSPZ010000153.1:0-1526 GCA_041738375.1 Parerythrobacter sp.
GACCTGCGTGCCCAGCACCGCGAGCTGCTCCTGCGCTGCCGGGCGGTTGACGTCGAGCGACGCCATCAGCGCCTTCTTGCCGTGCTTTTCCTTGAGCAGTTTGCCGAGCTTGGCGGTGGTGGTGGTCTTGCCCGAGCCCTGCAGGCCGACCATCATGATCACGACCGGCGGTTTCGCCTCGAGCATAAGCCCCTCGGTCGCCTCCCCGCCGAGCATTTCGACCAGCTCGTCGGAGACGATCTTGATCACCTGCTGGCCGGGGGTGACCGACTTCAGCACATCCGAACCGATCGCCTTGTCGGTGACCGCATCGATGAAGCGGCGGACCACTGGCAGCGCGACATCGGCTTCGAGCAGCGCGACGCGAACTTCGCGCATAGCGTCGCGCACATCCTGTTCGGACAGCGCGCCGCGACCGCGCAGCTTGTCGAAGACGCCGCCGAGGCGATCTGACAGGCTGTCAAACATAACGCGCGTCTCCTAAACCGCTTGGCCCGCTATGGGCCGCCCGGCGCTAAATGCCAAAAACGCCGGCGGACGAAAACTCGTCGGCCAGCGCGCGATCCAATGGACCGGCTTCTTCACTCAATCACGTCCACTTTGCCGGATTTTGGTTCTGGGCGGCAGCGGATATCGTGCTGGGCGAGAACCGGAGCGGAGCGGCCATTTGGGCCGTGAGCACCGGAAGCGCAGCGCAGCGCGATTTGCAGCCCGTCCAGAAGCAAAAGACGGTAAAGTGGTGGAGCCTAGCGGGATCGAACCGCTGACCTCTACAATGCCATTGTAGCGCTCTCCCAGCTGAGCTAAGGCCCCAATCACTCTGGCAGGGTGCCCTGGGAGGCACCCCTGCTTGCGGGAACGGCCCTTTATAAAGCCGTTCCGCACAAGGCAAGAATTAAATCAGGTATCGTCCCCGTCGTTGTCGCCGCCGGTTTCGACGCCGAGGTCGTCATCGTCGCCCAGGTCGACATCCGCGTCGGGGCGGTTTTCTTCCTCGTCGACATCGACATCGTCGAGATCGTCGTCACCGAGATCGGTATCGGCCTCGACTTCCTTCTTCTTGTCTTCCTCGAAGGGGATCGGTTGCTTTGTCTTGAGCACCGGCTCGGGCGTCCATTCCTCGCCGCATTCGATGCAGGCGACCGGGTCTTCCTTGCCCAGATCGTAGAAGCGTGTGCCGCACTTCGGGCACGTACGCTTGGTGCCCCATTCTGGCTTGACCATTACTGTTCCTCAGATGATGCCCGACGCGAAAGCTTGGCCGGACGAAAAATTCTCTGGCTTGATGGGATCCGATTGCTCGGGAATCAAGAGCGGCGCGCGCCTTGCCATAGGCCACCCCCGCTGTCAAAAGCCGCGTCGATTTTCGCTAGCTCTCACACGAAAGATAGTCCTTGCCACACCCGCCGCAAGCCCATCGCTTCATGCCTTCCGGGCCGCTGAGGGGCCGCATCCGCGTGCCCGGCGACAAGTCGATCAGCCACCGTTCGCTGATGCTCGGCGCGCTGGCGGTCGGCGAGACCCGC
>JBGSPZ010000157.1:0-7812 GCA_041738375.1 Parerythrobacter sp.
GGTGCGGCCGGTGAAGCGGGCGCCGCAGGCGCATTGGCATAGGTGATGGTCGCGGTCAGTGGCAGCGCCAGCAATCCGGCGGCCATCAGGGCGCGGCCCGCATGGCGGCGCCGGGGGAAATATCGGTCATGGTCAGGCTCCTCAAACGGTGGATAATCGATTTGTCGCCCAGCACCGGGCACGCCATCGGCGCGGCAAGGGCAAAGCGCGGTCCGGTGGCAAAGCCGGCAATCACACTGGCATAGGCAGCGCGCTTCTCCGCTCCGCGAGCGGCAATCACGCGCGCATCGCAGGCAGCTTCCTGATCACGCCGCATCGCCTGCCAGCCGACCCAGCCCAGCGGATTGAACCAGTGCATCGCAAACAGCGGCTGGACGAGAAAATTGGCCAGCAGGTCTCGCCCGCGATGGTGCGCCAGTTCGTGCTCCAGCGCGAGATCGCGCGTGGTCCGCTCGGTCAGCGCCATGAACCCGATCGGCAAAGCCACGACCTTGTCGCGAACGCCAAAAGCTATTGGCGCATTTGTGGCTGGCGTCTCGATCAGACGAATCCGGCCGCGCGGCCCGGCTTCACCCACCGGGCGTGCCTCGGCCAGCAGTGCGCGACGGAGCGAGAAATATTGGCGGAAGCGGTGGCTCAGGAAAATCGCAGTCCCCGCCGCCCACAGCGCCAGCAAGATGGCGAACCAGTCAACCGGAGTGGCCGCCGGCGCAAGCGCGGTCTGCGTGGCGACATCCTGCGTCAACACGACAAGGGTCGATGGCAGATCGACTGCGACAGGATCGTCGGGCGCCAACCACGCAGGTACCATCCAGCCGGGCAAGGTTAAGGGCGGCAACACCAGCCGGAAGACCGGCAGCGCCCACAGCGCATAGGCCGCCTGCGGTCCGAACCAGCGCCCGACCGGGCGTCGCAGCATCAGCACCAGCGCGATCAGTGCGCCGGTCCATACCAGCGTTTCCAGCACGAACTGCTGCGTGACGGGTGCGATGAGCCCGCTCATTTGCGCAGTTCCCGCAGCAGGGCTTCGATCTCGTCGATGTCCTTTTCGGTCAGGGCTTCGTGTTCGGCCAGATGTGCGAACAGCGGCGCAGCCCGGCCGCCGAACAGCCGGTCGACCAGCCGCCGCGACTCGGTGCCGATATAGTCGGCCTTCTCGAGCCGCGGCGTGTAGAGGAACCTGCGACCGTCAGGCTCGGTGGCAACGGCATTCTTGGCGACCAGGCGGCTGAGCAGCGTCTTGACCGTGGGCATCGACCAGTCGCGCTGTTCGCAAACCGCCTCGCATACCTCGGCAGCGGTCAGCGGGCTGCGATCCCACAGCACTTCCATCACTGCGTGTTCAGCCTCGCTTATACGTTCTGGGCTAATGCGCTCGGGTTGATTGTCGCTCGAAGTCACACCGGACCTCCCTCTTTTCCGATTACATCTGTAGCCATAACGACTACGGCTGTAAACATGAAGCCCGGATTAATGGATTTTCAGTGTCGACGAATGGCGATAAGGATCCGTCCAGCACGCAGCTCGCGCGCTATTCGCCGCAATGCAGCTGAAGATTGGCGTTCATCGTCTCGCCACGAAAGCTGGCGTGGATTGTCACGCTGCCTTCGCAGGTGCTGTCGGGCAGATAGAGCGCGAAAGCGCCCCGCCCGTCTTCCGAGGTCAGCAGGCTGTTGAAACTCCGCCGCGCGAGTTCGTCGCCCCCCTCATCTTCGACCGCCCAGATTTCGAGCCGGTCGTCGACGAAGACCTGCCCGGTCGATGCGACCGAGACAATGACCAGCACATCGTCCGCAGCCTCAGTCGCGTCGCCGCTGCCGATCGGGGTGTTCCACCCGTCAAACCGGTCGGAACGTGCGAGGAGATCGTCCGACAGGGTCCCGCTGTAGCCATAGACGAGATAGGCGTGGATCGCATCGAGCCCGATATCTTCCTCGCAAGCTGCGGCTGGTCCGGCACACAGCGCGAGGGGCAGAATGATCGAGGCAAAACCGTGGCGCATGACCCACCCTAGCAGGGAATGCGGACGGGTGGAGGGCCAGAAGTGTGGCAGGCCGAGACTAATGCAGCAGGGCGAGCAGGACCGGATGGCCGGGGAAATGGCGGGCTCCGAAACGGGTCGTCATCAGCCCTGGAACACCGATGCTGTTCGGCGGGCGCCTGGGCCCGAAGAAGGTGATGCGAGCGAAGCGCGATACTCGATCTCTCGACACAAGGTCTCGAAATCGTCCTTCCCGCGAAAAGTGTGACCCGACAGTTGAATCTTTTGGACAGATTTCGATCTGACCATAATCGCCGGGATATGCTGGATCCGGAAACGCCGAATATCAGCGATCTCGTCCCAGCGCATTACGGCATCCCTGGCCATCGGACGATCCCGAAGCTCGAGCCGCTTCGAACCGATATGCACAAAGGGCTTGCTGCCGCGCATCAGGCCGATGAGGATGAACAATCCGGGACCGATCATTCCAAGCGCGCCAAGCACAAACAGGATATCCCAGACAAGCGGGTCGAGGCTGAACCCCAGATCGGTTCCGCGAAAGCTTATCTGAGTGGTGCTTTCGGACACCAGACCGTAAGCGAACATAAACCCGAAGCCGAAAAACAGCACCATCACAAACAGGCTTGCGGCAAGCGGCACGTGCATGCGCAAGACCAGCGAACCGTCAGGTCGGCGTTCGAATGCCATCGATACCCCCGCAAACTGGAATGCCCGATCATGGGCCAGTCCGTCATAGGGTGCGATGTTTACCGATCAATAAACCCGCTTCTTCGGCTTAATAGCCCGCATTGATGGAATGTCTCCCGCGACGAACGGCCTTCCGGACCGGATCAGTGCGTAAGTCGCGCACTGTGCGCCGCAATGCAGCTCGAGAATGGCGGCCATCGTCTCGCAACGAAAAGGCGACACTAAGTACACACCAAAACCCTACACAGCGCATCGGCGGACCGGGCCGGAAAGGCGACTTGCGCTTGCGCGAGCTCGTTCATGCGGGACAGACGATGAGAAAGAGCGCTGCCACGATGGCAAACAGGAGGCATGTAGGAAATTGCTCTGGCATGGGAACGGATGATGAAGTCTTATATGCAGCCCCCCCGAGAGTGTTGCTGCACTTAGCTTGACATGACTTGCGATTCCATCTGACCGAGTTAAACTTGCTTTTTCGACGACCTTCGGGAGCACGTTATTGACCTACTTCATCGCATCGTTGGCACTGCTGCTCATCGGTATCTGGATGGCCGTTCGGGCCAATCGATTGGGCTATCGGCTTAAGGTTGAGTCCTTTGATCGTCCGAATTACGATATGTTGAAGCGCCGCTTTCAACTCGTCGGAAACACCAGCGTGGTGTTCATTCTGATTGGCCTCGTTTCCACCTTCGTGACCGGCGTATCGATGAACTCCGCACGTCAGGCTGATCTTCCAAAAACGACTGATGCAGACTGCTATGCCCGGTATCAGTACCCTGATGACCGGTTGACCGATTGCAGAGAGGCGGTTCGGAAAGGCAAGAACTACTGAATCTTTTTGCCGCGAGCGCGCTCAGAACAATCTACCTGACCGCCTAACCTCAATACACCCGCTTCTTCGGCTTGATGTACTCGATGTCGTCGGTCAGCGTGTATTCGTGGACCGGGCGGTAGTCGATCTTCATCGCACCGCTCCCAGAACCACGAGCACCGCCGCCCCAGCCTTCGAACCAGGTGGCGGTATGCTTCATCCAGTTCTTGTCGTCCCGATCAGGGTAATCCTCATGCGCGTGGGCGCCCCGGCTTTCCTTGCGGTTCGCGGCACTGGCGATGGTGACATTGGCCTGCGCCATCAGATTGTCGAGCTCGAGCGTTTCGATCAGATCGCTGTTCCAGATCAGCGAGCGGTCGTGGACCTTCACATCCTGCAGCTTGGTGTTGACCGAAGCGAGCAGTTCCACCCCGTCGGCCAGCAGCTTGCTGTCACGGAACACGGCGGCGTGTTTCTGCATGCCTTTCTGCATTTCGCTGCGAATCGCCGCCGTCGGCAGGCTGCCATCGGCGTGGCGGAAATGGTCGAGCCGGGTCAGCGCGAAATCGGCGCTGTCATTGGGCAGTTCGGGTTGGCTGATGCCGGTCTTGAGCGTTTCTTTCAGATGCAGCCCGGTCGCGCGGCCGAACACCACCAGGTCGATCAGCGAGTTGGAGCCGAGACGGTTGGCGCCATGGACGGAAACACACGCCGCCTCGCCCACCGCATAGAGCCCTTCGACCACCGTGTCGGGATTGCCGTCCGGCCCCACCGTCACGACCTGGCCATGATAGTTACACGGCACGCCGCCCATGTTGTAATGCACCGTCGGGGTCACCGGCAACGGCTGGCGGGTCAGGTCGACGCCGGCGAAGATCTTGCCGCTTTCGGTGATGCCGGGCAGCCGCTCGGCCAGCACCTTGGCCTCGATATGGTCGAGGTGGAGGTAGATGTGGTCGCCGTCCGGCCCCACGCCGCGCCCTTCGCGCATTTCCAGCGCCATCGAGCGCGACACGACGTCGCGGCTGGCGAGGTCCTTCGCGGAGGGCGCATAGCGTTCCATGAACCGCTCGCCTTCGGAGTTGGTCAAGTAACCGCCCTCTCCGCGCGCGCCTTCGGTGATCAGCACGCCCGCACCGTAGATGCCGGTCGGGTGGAACTGGACGAATTCCATGTCCTGCAACGGCAGGCCCGCGCGCAGCACCATCCCGCCGCCGTCGCCGGTGCAGGTGTGGGCGCTGGTCGCGGTGAAATAGCAGCGGCCATAGCCGCCGGTCGCCAGCACCACGGCCTGTGCGCGGAAGCGATGGATCGTGCCGTCGTCGAGGCACATCGCGATCACGCCGACGCATTTGCCGCCCGCCATGATCAGGTCGAGCGCGAAATACTCGATGAAGAAGTCCGCGTCGTACTTCAGGCTCTGCTGGTAGAGCGCGTGGAGCATGGCATGGCCGGTGCGGTCGGCGGCCGCGCAGGTGCGCTGGACCGGCGGACCTTCGCCCATGTTCTGCATGTGCCCGCCGAACGGGCGCTGGTAGATCGTGCCGTCTTCGTTGCGGCTGAAAGGCACGCCGGCATGTTCGAGCTCGTACACCGCCGCCGGGGCTTCGCGCGCGAGATATTCGATCGCGTCCTGGTCACCCAGCCAGTCCGACCCTTTGACGGTATCGAACATGTGCCAGGTCCAATGGTCGGGGCTGTTGTTGCCGAGCGACGCGGCGATCCCGCCCTGCGCCGCCACGGTGTGGCTACGGGTCGGGAAGACCTTGGAGATGTTGGCGGTGCGCAGGCCCGCTTCGGCCGCGCCCATGGTGGCGCGCAGGCCCGAGCCGCCCGCACCGACGACCACCACGTCATAGGTGTGGTCGATGATCTTGTAGGCTGAGGTGTCGACCATTATGCGGCTCCTCCGGCGAGCGCGAGACGGGCGACGCAGAAGATGCCGAAGGCCCCGCCGCCGATAGTTGCAAGGTTGAGCAGCGCGACCACGCCGAACCGGGTGCCGGTTTCGTGGACATAGTCCTCGATCACCACCTGCAGGCCCAGCCTCGCGTGCCAGAACAGGCTCACGATCAGCAGCATCATCGCCACCGCCGGAACCGGCTTGGCGAGATAGCCCGCCACCGTGCCGTAAGACAGGTCGGGCAGCAGGATGAAGCTGCCGAGCAGCCACAGCATCAGCACCAGATTGCCGACTGCGGTGAAGCGCTGGACCAGCCAGTGATGCGCCCCGTGATGCGACGAGCCGAGCCCGCGCACTTTCCCGAGCGAAGTTCCGTTACCCATGGTCGAGCCCCTCAGAGATAGATCATTGCGGCCCAGAAGCCGGCGGTGAGGACGATGGCGATCAGCGGCGATGCGATCGACCAGAACTTGTTGGTGTCGAGCTCGTAGCCCGCGCCGATATCCATCACGAAGTGGCGCAGGCCGCTCATCATGTGGTTGAAGAACGCCCAGCTCAGCCCGACCAGCACGACATAGCCGAGCGGCGAGGTCATCCATTCGGAAAAATGCCCGTAGTATGCCGGCCCGCTCGCCAGCGCGCCGAGCCACCACAGCAGGACGAACAGCCCGACCAGCGCCATCCCGTCGCCGCTGACGCGGTGCAGGATCGAGACCAGCATGTGCGGCCCCCATTTCCAGATCGAAAGGTGCGGCGAAAGCGGTCGGTTGCTCATAGGCTGTGTCCGGTGATGTCCCCTGATTGACGACAATCCCTAGGCGCAACCGCCAAGCGAAACAACCCGTCAAACAGGGCCTGCGCGCTCGACATCGGTTGCAAAGTTTCGGATAGGGTTTGCATGGCAGGCATCCTCCTCACCGGCTCGAGCCGGGGCATCGGCGCGGCGATCCGCGAACAGCTCGAAGCGCGCAATGTCCCGGTCATCGGCCACGGCAGCGTGGCGCATGACGAACAGACGGTCGGCGCGAACCTCGCCGACCCCGCCGCGCCCGCGATGCTGTGGCAGGAAGCGCTCGACCGGGCGGGCGGCACCATCGATGTGCTGGTCAACAATGCCGGGATGTTCGAGGCCAATGCGCTCGACTGCTCGGACATCGAATGGCTCGACGCGTGGGAGGATACGCTGCGGATCAACCTGACTGCCGCCGCGCTGCTCTCCCGATTTGCGGTATTGCACTGGCTCGAGCGCGGTGTGCCGGGAAGAATCGTCCATATCGCCAGCCGCGCGGGTCATCGCGGCGACTCGCCCGCGCATTGGCACTACGCCGCCGCCAAGGGCGGGATGCTGGCGATGCACAAGACCATCGCGCGGCAATATGCCGCGAACGGCATCACCAGCTTCTCGATCACGCCGGGCTTCACCGACACCGCGATGGCGGGCGACTATCTCTCCAGCCGCGGCGGGCCGGGCCTGCTCGCCGACATCCCGCTCGGCCGGGTGGCGGAGCCGGAGGAAATCGCCAATATCGCGGTCTATTGCGCGCTCGACGCGCCAGACAGCATGACCGGCGCGACCATCGACGCCAATGGAGCAAGCTATGTCCGCTAGATATCTGGTTGCGCTGTCGGCCTGGGCGCTCGCCGCCTGCGCACATGCGAATGAAGCGGCACCGCTGACGCCGGAATCGAGCGGCGCCGAATGGGTGGCGGCTTGCGAGGATTGGGACGAATGGGACAAGCCCGCCCCGCCCTATCGCATCCACGGCCGGACCTACCAGGTCGGCACCTGCGGCATCAGCCCGGTGCTGATTGTCGGTGACGACGGGCTGGTCCTGATCGACAGCGGCACGCAGAAGGGTTCCGAAGCGGTCGAGGCGAATATCGCACGGCTCGGCTTCGCCATGAGCGATGTGAAGGCGCTGCTGGTGAGCCATGAACACTATGACCACGTCGGCGGGATGGCGCGCATGCAGCGGCTAAGCGGCGCGCCGGTCTTCGCCGGATGGGGCGCCTCGCCGGTGATCCGGTCCGGCGAGGACGATCCGCGCGATCCGCAGCACGGGCTGCACGATCCGATGGAGCCGGTCACCGGCGAGGTCCGCTCGGTCAAGGACGGCGAGACGGGCACCCTCGCCGGTGTTCCGATCACCGGTATCGCCACGCCCGGCCACACGATCGGCGCGATGAGCTGGAGCTGGGAAAGCTGCGAGGGCACCGAGTGCGTGACAATCGTCTATGGCGACAGCCTCTCGCCGGTCAGCGCCGACGATTACCGCTTTACCGACCATCCCGACTATGTCGCTATGTTCCGCGGCGGGATCGCGCGGCTGGCCGGGCTCGATTGCGACCTGCTGGTCACGCCCCACCCGTCGGCCAGCGACATGCGCACGCGGCTGAAGGGCGAAGCGC
>JBGSPZ010000223.1:0-3665 GCA_041738375.1 Parerythrobacter sp.
CGCTGCCGATGATCCGGTTGCGCCACCCGATCCATCGCCGCCGCAACTTCGGACGATTTTCGATTTCTCTGGCCTCGTCCCTCTCCATATGTCCAAAGAAGTGGACACATGGTACGTAAAGGTCAATTGATATCGCGGGAGAGCGGTTTGGCAGGCAGGGTGGTCATCGTCGGAGCAGGGATGGGCGGGCTCGCCTGTGCTGCCCGGCTGGCTGCGGTCGGGATCGATGTCACCGTGGTCGAGAAGGAAGCGCAGCCCGGCGGCAAGGCACGGCAGATTTCGGTCGGTGGCAGCCCGATCGATGCCGGGCCGACGGTGTTCACCTTGCGCCATGTGTTCGACGATATCTTCGAGGCTTGCGGCGAGGCGCTGGACGACCATGTCCGGGTCCGCCCGGCAGAAGTGCTCGCGCGTCATGCCTGGACCGGAGGGGCGCGACTCGACCTGTTCGCCGATCCCGCCCGCAGCGAACAGGCGATCGGTGACTTCGCCGGAGCGGAAGCAGCATTCGGCTATCGGCGTTTCCGCGAAGAGGCGGCGCGCATCCATGCCATCCTCGACCGGCCGTTGTTGCAACAGTCCAAGGTCTCCTGGCCGCTGCCGCTGATGTGGCGGATCGGCCTGTGGCGCGCGGGCGACCTTGCCGCGATCCGCCCCTACGAAAGCCTGTGGAAGGTGCTGGGCGAGCATTTCCGCGATCCCCGGCTGCGCCAGCTGTTCGGTCGTTATGCGACCTATTGCGGCTCGTCGCCGTTCGACACGCCCGCGACCCTGATGCTGATCGCCCATGTCGAGGCGCAGGGCGTGTGGCTGATCGACGGAGGGATGAGCAGCCTTGCGAAGGCGCTCCAGACCATTGCCGAAGCGAAGGGCGCGCGCTTTCGTTTCGGCACGGGAGTGCAACGGATCGAGCTGACCGGGGGGAAGCCCGGCGCGGTCATCCTGTCGGATGGAGAGAGAGTCCCCGCCGACAGGATCGTCGTCAATGCCGATCCCGCCGCGCTGGCTGCAGGCTATTTCGGCGCAGAGGTCTCGCGCGCTGTCCGACCGATCAAGGCAAAGAACCGCTCGCTGTCCGCCATGGTCTGGCTGGCCAAGGGCAAGGCGAGCGGCTTCCCGCTGACCCGCCACAATGTCTTTTTCTCGCCCAATTACCGCCGCGAGTTCACCGACATCGCTTCCGGCGCGCCGCCCGCCGATCCCAGCGTCTATGTCTGCGCGCAGGATTGCGGCGCGGATACCGCCCCGGGAGCCCGCGACTGCGAGCACTTCCAGATCATCGTCAATGCACCCGCCAATGGCGACACCCATGACTATTCCGAAGAGGAGAAGGACCGATGCACACAGGCCATGATGCACAGCCTGGCGCGCTGCGGCTTGCAGCTGGAGGCGCCGCTGGAGCACCATTTGCTGACGCCGACCGAATTCGAGAGGCTTTTGCCCTCGACCGGGGGAGCGATCTATGGACGGGCCTCGCACGGCTGGGCGGCGTCCTTCCTCCGGCAGGGCACGCGGACGCGGATCCCTGGGCTCTATTGCGCGGGTGGAAGTACCCACCCCGGGGCCGGGGTGCCGATGGCCGCCTTGTCCGGGCGGCTGGCCGAGATGCAGGTGATGCACGACCTCGCTTCGACGCGGCGATTCCATCGGGCGGCTACGGCTGGTGGTATGTCGACGCGCTCAGCGATGACGGGAAGCACGGGCTGACGATCATCGCCTTCCTCGGCAGCGTGTTCTCACCCTACTACAAGAAGAGCGGTCGGCACGATCCGGTCGATCACGCCGCGCTCAATGTCGCGCTCTACGGCCCGCGCGCGCGCTGGACGATGACCGAGCGGCCTGCCGGTGCGGTGGCGCGCGATGCCGACACGCTTGATATCGGCCCGAGCGCGGTGCGCTGGGCGGGCGATGCGCTCGAAATCGATATCGAAGAGCGCGACAAGCGTGTCGTCGTGCCGTGGCAACGCAAGGTGCGCGGAAGGATCCGGGTGATCCCCGAGGCGCTCAACCCGACCGCCTTCGCGCTCGATCCGGCAGGACGGCATCGCTGGCATTGCCTCGCCCCCCGCGCGCGGATCGAGGTTGCGATGGACCAGCCGTCGATCAGCTGGAGCGGCAGCGCCTATCTCGATTCGAACTTCGGCAGCGAATCGCTCGAAGAGGGTTTTCGCGTGTGGCACTGGTCGCGCGCGCATACGGCAGGCGGGGCCGTGGTATGCTACGAAGGCATTCGCCGCGATGGTACGCCCTTCGCGAGTGCGCCGCGGTTCGGTACCGACGGGACGCCGCGACTGGCTGAGCTTCCGCCGGTGGCGCCGCTATCGAACACGCTGTGGCAGATGGAACGCAAGACCCGTGCGGACCGGGGCCATGCCAGTGTGGTCCGGACATGGGAGGATGCGCCGTTCTATGCCCGCTCGACGCTCACCTCCGAGCTGTTCGGCGAGCGGGTGCTGGCGGTGCAGGAAAGCCTCGATCTTGATCGCTTTTCATCGCCGATCGTGCAGTTCATGCTGCCATACCGGATGCCGCGCGCGCGCAGCTGAGTGGATCAGTCGGGCTTTTTCGACTCGGCCTTCTTTTCCTTGTCGCGCTTGATCTCGCGGTTGACCGACCACAGCTGGTAGAAGCCGAAGCTGAAGGCGACGAGCGCGGTAAAGGCGATCTCGACCCAACCGAAATGTTCGGAGAAGTTGCTCATGCTGCTGCTTCCTCCTGCTTTGCCGCAAGGGACTCGCGGGCAAATGCGACGATCCGCTCGGCTGCCGTCGCAGGTTGTTCCTCATGCGCAAGATGGCCCAGATCGCCCCAAACGTCCAACGCGCACTCAGGAATCAGCGCTGCGGCGCGTTCCACCGACTCGCGCGGAATGGCGATGTCACCCTGCGAAGTCATCAGCAGCACGCGGTTGGTCACGGACGGCAACTGCGCGGCGAGCTTTTCCAGATCCCAGTTCGCCATCATCCCCAGGGCACCCTCGCAGTGGCGACGATTGCCGAGCAGCACTTCGTAGCAGCGCAAACCGCCAGCATCGATCCGCGAACCGGTCGAGCGGCGGAGGAACCGCCCGGTCTCGCCCGGTACCCGCGCCATGCGCGCGAAAATGCGCGGGACGAGCGGGTTGACGAACAGCATCTTGGCCATGGCCGGGAACAGCCGTGCGGCGAGGCCGGGGAAAGGCATCAGGGCGGGATTGAACCCCACGATGGGGGCGTCGTGGCCGGTCAGCATGGCGTGGCGCAGGGCAATCGCGGCACCCGCCGAATGGCCGACGACGATTGCTGGTGGAGCATCCAGTCCTTCGAGCAGCGACCCGAGGGCCGTGGCCATGCCGTCGAGGGTGAGCCCTCGCTTCGGCCTTCCCCGGGTGAAACCATGGCCGGGCAGGTCCGGCGCGATAACGGTGAAATCTTCCGCCAGCAGCGGGGCCACTTCGCGCCAGCTGTGCGCCGACGCGCCTGTCCCGTGGAGCAGCAGGGCGACAGGGCCGGAACCCATTTGTTCGACCCGCCAACGCACGCCACCGGCATCGACGAAGCGGCTTGCGTCGCGGTGTGGCCAATGCCTGCCCTCGACCTCCCAGTTCAGGAAGCCGCTCATGCCGGCACAGCCTCGGGCTGCGCGGCGCTGATCACCCGTTCGAGCGCGCGGGCATCGGCCATCGG
>JBGSPZ010000225.1:0-10685 GCA_041738375.1 Parerythrobacter sp.
CGTCGTGCCGCCCGAGACCGGGCGCGACCATGGCGGAGAGCTGGCCCTGGGCATGCCGCCGCCGGAGCTGGGGCTGGGCCTCGGGCCGACGCAGTACATCTCGCCGAACCCCGGGCGGCTGGCGCTGTTCCCTTCGACCACCTGGCACGGCACTGTGCCGTTCGAGGGGGAGGAGCGATTGACCGTGGCTTTCGATGTGGCCCCAGCGCCACCCACTTCACCAACAGGGAGCAATTCGTGAACGAACAATTGATCGGTGCTGTCGAAGCAGGCGGAACCAAGTTCGTCCTCGCCGTCGCGCGCATGGACGGCAGCACCGTGGCGCGGGCGCGGATGGATACCCGCACCCCGGCAGAAACTTTCCCCGAAATGGCCGCCTTCTTCGCGAAGCACGGTCCGCTCGCGGGCGTCGGCATTGCTTCCTTCGGCCCGATCGACATCGATCCGGCCTCGCCCGCCTATGGCACCTTCACCACCACGCCCAAGCCGGGCTGGAGCGGGGCGCGGTTCCATGACGCACTCGCTGGCCTCGGCGCGCCGATCCTGGTCGATACTGATGTCAACGGTGCCGCCCTGGGCGAATGGATGAGCGGGGCCGGGCAGGGCTGCGAGACGCTCGCCTATACCACTGTCGGCACCGGTATCGGCACTGGCGTATTGCACCGGGGCGTGTCGCGCGGAGGGATCAGCCATCTCGAGGCCGGGCATATCCGCCCACCGCGCGATTCCGCCCGCGACCCGTTTGCGGGGCGCTGCCCGTTCCATGGCGACTGCCTCGAAGGGCTGGCGAGCGGCCCGGCCATTATCGACCGCTGGGGTGCTTCGCTCGACGAGGTTGCAGCCCGCGAGCCCGATGCGGTGCCGCTGATTGCCTCCTACCTCGCCGATTTCGCGGTCATGCTGGTGCTGATGCATATGCCCGACCGGCTGATCTTCGGCGGCGGGGTGATGAAGGCGCCGGGGCTGCTCGAAAGCCTGCTCCAGCAGGCCGAGGCTAAGCTGGCGGGCTATGTCCAGCATCCCAGGCTCGATCCGGGGCTGGTGAACTACATCGCCGCGCCGGGGCTGGGTGACGACGCCGGGATCACTGGGGCTTTGGAGCTAGCCCGCCGCGCCTCAGGCCAGCGTAGCGACTGATACATAATGCGGCTGATCGGTGTCGAGCGCCATCCGGTTGTCGGCAGGTCGGTGCTGGAAACTGGCAGCGCCGGTTCCGTCGGGGGTCAATGCTTCGATGGTCTCGCTGTCGAGCCAGAGCGACAGCCCCTCACCATCGCGCCGCGCCAGCACCGCCTCGGCGGCCAGAAACGGCAGGGCTGTGTCGCTTCGCTGCAAGTGCCAGCGATTGCCTTCCGCCCGTACCGTAAACCGGCTGGCCCCTTCGATGAAGGTCGCCTGGCCGGAGAATTCCGGCGACAGTTCGACCCGTGCCGCCGCGTCGATCGCGCCGCCCGCCGGCAGGGGCGCGAATTTGCCGAATAGTGCGGCGACACTCGGCTCGACCTGCTGGGCCAATTTCAACCCGTCGCCGCGCTCGACCAGCCCCATGCGCCGTGGCACGCTCATCGCGCCGCGCCAGCCCTTGAGCGGGAAGTCCTTCTGATAGGCATGATTGCCCGTCCAGCCGATCCATGCGGGGCGGCCGGATGCATCGCGCGGGCCGTTCCAGGCGATGGCGGCATAGAAGTCGCGGCCATGATCGACCACCTGCCACGGACCGTTGGGCACGAAGCGGTACCCGTCGAAAGTGCCGGTCAGGCAGAGCGCACCCGCGCCGGGCGCACCGCTCAGCGCGTCGACCTTGAACAACCAGCGGGTCAGCCCGCTGCCGCAGATGGGCAGTTCGACCAGCGTCGGGCATTCCCAAACCCGGCCCGGCGCGTCGCCTGCCGGGATTTCCGAAGCCAGCGTCCAGCGCAGCAGATCGGGCGAGCGATAGATCTGGGCCAGGTGCTTATTGGACATGACCACCACCATCACCCAGCTGTCGCTCGGTTCATGCCTAAACACATAGGGATCGCGGAAGTCGGCCATGCCAAGATCGAGCACCGGATTGCCCGGATAGTCGGTCCAGCTGCCTCCCAGATCGCTGCTCCATGCCAGCGCCTGCGCCTGGTGCTGCGGCTCCCCCGTCGCGGCGGCGGTGTAGAGTGCGACGAGCGCGTCCTGCCCGAATCCGGCGGTCCCGGCACGGTCCATGACCGCGCTGCCGGAGAACACCATGCGCCGCTCGTCATCAAGTAGGGCAGGGGGCAGCTCTTCCCACCGGGCGAGGTCGCTGCTCGCCGCATGGCCCCACGACATATGTCCCCAGTCCTCGCCTTGCGGATTGTACTGGTAGAACATGTGCCAGCGCTCGCCGTCATGGACGAGGCCGTTGGGATCGCTCAGCCAGTTGGCCTGCGGTGTATAGTGATAGCGGGGACGCACCTGACCTCCTGCCGACGGGCAACCGAACTCACGCGAGCCCGGATAGCCATTCTACAATCGATTGCAATGTAGTGGGTGGCTTTTTTGCCAGCTTGTTATAGGACGGGGTGCGAATGGCAGACGACAGCGACATTTCGGCCCCCGAAGCGCCGGTCAGGCGCGTGCGCAACATCGCCGAACTGGCCGGTATCGCAGGTGTCTCGGCGGGCACGGTCTCGCGCGCGCTGGCGGACAAGCCGATGGTCAATGCCCGCACCCGTGACCGCATTCAGGCGCTTGCCCGCAAGCACGGGTTCCAGGTCAACCAGATGGCAAGCAAGCTGCGCCGCCAGAAGACCGGGGTCATCGCGGTGGTCATCCCGCTCGGCCACGACCGCCGACAGCATATCTCCGATCCTTTCTTCATGACCCTGTTGGGGGTGCTGGCCGACGAGCTGACCGAGCGCGGCTACGACGTGATGCTGAGCCGGGCGATCCCCCAGGAAGACGCGAACTGGCTCGACCGGGTTGTTAACTCGGGCATGGTCGACGGCGTGCTGATGATCGGTCAGTCGGACCAGTTCGACGCGATCGAGGATGTCGCGCGCAGCTACAAGCCGCTGGTGGTGTGGGGCAGCAACCGCGCCGGGCAGGCACATTGCTCGGTCGGGACGGACAATTTCCTGGGCGGTAGAATGGCCGCGGAGTATCTGCTCGGCAAGGGCCTGCGATCGCTTGTCTTCCTCGGCGACACGACCGGCATCGAGATCGACGAACGCTATCGCGGCGCGCAGGCTGCGGTCGAGGATTTCGGGCAGGGTGCGCGGTTGCAGCACATGCCGATTCACCTGTCGATCGAGGAGATGACCGACGAGATCGGGGTCGCGATGACCTCGCTCGACGGCAACATCGAAGGCGCGGTGTGCGCATCGGATGCGATCGCCATGGCGACTATCCGCCAATTGCACGAGCTCGGCATCCGTGTTCCGGCGGATATGGCGGTCATCGGGTTCGACGACCTGCCGCTCGCCCGCCATTCGGTGCCGCAGCTGACCACCATCCGCCAGAATATCGGGGGCGGCGCGGCGCAGATGGTCAAGCGGCTGATGACGAAGATCGAAGGCGGCGACGCCGACGCACTGGTGATGCCGCCCGAACTTGTGGTTCGCGCCAGCGCCTGACGGGCTTTACCGCATAGCTTTGGGCTCTTCTCACTTCAGTACCGTCCGTCTTTCCGCGCGGTTGCCGGATCAAACCGCTAGACGATCGTCACGCTGCTCCCATCGAAGGCGAGGCTGAAGGTCGGGGCGGGGGTGCCGCCGAACTGTGCCCGCAGCGTTTCGGGATGGGTCGCAAAGCTGCGGCCCTGCATGCCCCAGTGATCGACGAAGCTCCATACCACGCCTTCGCCGGTGACCCACCAGCTATAGGCCTGGGTCGGCTCCTCCGCCGGGTTGGTCGCGACCAGCCCGTCGCCATTGACCGGAGTCCACGGGCCGGAGAGCCGGTCGGAGACCGCGCAATAGAGGCCGTTGGGACCGGCATGGAGGCCGGGCGCAAAGGTGTGCCGCTGGGTCGACCAGAACAGGTAATAGCGCCCGTCGCGGACGAGGATATGCGGCCGCTCCATCTCGTTGTTGACCCCGACCGCATGCAGCAATGGACGGCGAAGTTCCCAGCGACCGCCCGTCAGTGCGGCATGGCCGACCAGCCCGTTGTGGGGATTGTCATCCCACCCCGCGCTGCCGGTGAACAGCAGATAGGCTTTACCGTCCGCCGGATCGCGAAACCATGCGGGATCGCGAAACGCCTTGATCGCACCCGGTGCCCCTTCGGCCTGACTCGCGGGCATGTAGATCGAGCCATCGGCAAGGAAGAGCTCTTCGGGCTGCTGCCAGCCACCGGGCCCGTCGGGGCCCATCGCACCGCGTGTCGCGAAAATGCGCTGTTCAAAGCTGCGGCCCTCGCCCTTGCGCCCTGCGGCGGTGAAAAACAGCGTCACCGAAGCCGCATCGTCATGCAGCACGCAGGATCCGGCCCATTCCGCTTCACCCGGTGAAAGCGCATCGGGGATTGCATTGCCGAGATCGGCCCATGCCCCGTCCTTTACGCGCATCAACCTGATGCGGGCATGAAAATGCCGGTGCCCGGGATCGTCATACTTGGCGGAAGCGAGGAAGAACCAGAATTGCGCGCCATCGATCGTCACGGTCGAGCCGTCTTCGTGCTGCAGCGGCCAGCTGTCCCACAGGTCTAGCCCGGAGACGATCGGCACCACGTCAGCCGCGCCGAAAGTCCGCAGATGCGGTGCAGTCCATTTCCCCTGTGGCTGCCACGCCGAGATTCGTTCGGCCGTCTCCAGCCTGCCCGGCAATTTCTCTTGTTTCGTCAATGAACCGCCCTCATCACTTCAAGTCCTGCACCGTCCGGCCCATGTTCCTGCCGTATCGCCTCGACGACCCGGTCGGCCTCCGCGGCGAGACATACCGCCACGCTCGCCCCGCCGAATCCCCCTCCGGTAATCCGGGCGCCCCCCTGCGGGCCGATGATGCGGTCGATCTGGATGACCTGCCGATCCACTTCCGGATGGCTGGCCTCGAAATCGTCCCGCATCGAAACATGCGCCGCGCGCATCAGTCGGCCGAAGGTCTCAATGTCGCCAGTTGCCATTGCCTCCGCCGCGAGACGGGTTCGGCGGATTTCGCTCACCACATGGCGTGCGCGACGGGCCTCCATCGGGTCGAGCCCGGTCCAGTCGCCAGTGTCCGGATCGACATCGCGCAGGCTGGCGACCCCCAGCTTGCGCGCCGCGCTCTCGCATTGCTCGCGCCGTTCGTTGTAAGCGCCATCGACCAGTTCGCGCGTCACGCCTGACTGCACGATCATCACGCACCATTCGGGCGGGATGGTGATCTCGCGCCACGATAGGTCGCGGCAATCGAGCAGCATGGCGTTGCCCGTGCTGCCCACCGCGACCGCCATCTGGTCCATGATCCCGCAAGCGACCCCTGCGAAACGATGCTCAACGCGCTGTGCCAGCCGGGCGATCCGAACCGGATCGATATCGGCGTGACCGGAAGACGCGGCGACAGCCTTGCCCAACGCAACGCAGAAGGATGCCGACGATGAAAGGCCGGAGCCGCGTGGCAGATCGCCCGAGACGAGCATCTCGACCCCGCTCGCCAGCGGGAATTCCGCCTGCATCAGCACGACCATACCATGCGCCAGCGAATGCCATCCTGACCGTTCGGGCGGCGCGTCGGTGAGGCCGAAGCTGTAGCTCGCCCCGTCCATGTCCGCAGCGTGTATTACGATCCGGTCGTCGTCCCGCCTGCGCCAGGCCACCGCAGTACCGACCGCCAGCGGCATTGGCAGGACGAGACCTTCGTTGTAGTCGACGTGATCGCCGATCAGGTTGACCCGACCCGAAGCGAAGACCGTGCCTTGCGGAGCACCGCCGAACACCTCCGCGAACGCCGCCGTTGCCGTATCGCGCGCGCTCATATCGCAACCTCGCGCAGGCGGCTCGCGGCTTGCTCGGGCGTCAGGTCACGCTGGGTTTCGGCGAGCAGTTCGAAGCCGACCATATGCTTGCGGATCGTCGCGCTACGCAGCAGCGGAGGATGGAAATGCGCGTGGAGCCGCCAGTGGCCGGTGTCATCCCCCAGTTCGTGGGGCGCGCCATGCCAGCCCATCGAATAGGGAAAATCGACTCCGAACAACCCGTCGTAACGCCTGAGCAATCTGCCGAGAATCTCGGCCAGCGAACCGCGCGTTCTGGGATCGAGCTCCTCGATTCGTGCAACGGAAGTCCGCGCGATCACCAGCGTCTCGAACGGCCAGGCGGCCCAGTGCGGCACGATCGCAAGCCAGTGGTCGTTCTCTTCGACGATGCGCTCGCCAGCAGAGATTTCTGCAGCGATCACTTCTTCGAGCAGGCACTTCCTGTTTGCCGAAGCATGGGCACGCTGGCGGGCATCTTCCTGCGCGACGATCTGCGGCACGAAATCGCTCGCCCATACCTGCCCGTGCGGGTGCGGCGAGGAGGCGCCCATCATCGCGCCCTTGTTCTCGAACAGCTGAACATGCGCCCATTTTGCGCCGAGCTCGCGCGACAGGTCGCACCAGCAATCGACCACTGCCGTGCGCGCCGGATCGTCCATCCTCGCCAGCGTGAGCGAATGATCGGGCGCATAGCAGATCACCCGCGCCTCGCCGCGCGTGGGCGAGGTCTGGAACAGCGGGTGCTCCTCCCCGCCGTCGCTGCCTTCGCTCAGCAGGGCCGGGAAGTCGTTGGGGAAAACGAAGGTCCGTTCGTAGGCCGGGTTAGTGTCGCCGCCGGTGCGCGCGTTGCCCGGGCACAGGTAGCAGGCGGGGTCGTAGTGCGGTAGGTCGTGCGGCGTGACGGGCGACTGCTCGCCCTGCCATGGCCGCTTCGCACGGTGGGGGGAGACCAGCACCCATTCGCCGGTCAGCAGGTTGCGCCTGCGGTGGGGCAGGTCGTCCCTCCTCATTGGGCCGCCTCCAGCAAGAAGATTGCCACGCTCTCGGCTTTCTGGATCGGCATCGGCAGTCCCGCCTGCGCCAGCCAGCTGCCGGTGAAGGTAACCGGCTCGCTCGCCATCCGCCCGAACAGCGCGGCGCGCGGCATGCCGTGACCCGATTGCTCGGCCATTTCGAGAAGCGAAGCATTCCATTCCCTGATGCCCGCCGCGAATGGAAGGCGCACAGGCTGAGGGCGGCGGTCCTGCGGCAGGGAGGTGCGGATGCAGAACAGCAGCTTGCGAGTCGGCGAGCCCTGCACCTGCCAGCGCAGGCCGTCGGGGCCTTCGCCGAGATGCACTTCGCCGCCGTGCAGCAGCCCGCGCCACTTCTTGTAGAACGCGATCCAGCGCGCCAGCGCGATACGGTCGGCATCGGCGAGCGTTTCCGGATCGAGTTCTACCCCCATGTGCCCCATGCAGGCGATGGCGGCACGAAAGTCGAGCGCTTGCGACCGGCCGGAGGCATGCGCCGGGCTGGCCCCGACATGCGAACCCATGATCTCCGGCGGCAGGAATGCGAGGAAACCGCGCTGCATCGTCACCCGCGCGACCGCATCGATGTTGTCGCTGGTCCAGAACCGGTGCACGAAGGGGACAAGGCCCGCATCGCTGCGCCCGCCGCCGCCGGCGCAACCTTCGATCTCGACCCCGGGATGGGCCGCGCGGAGCCGTTCGAGCAAGGCATAGGTCCCGCGCACCTGCGCTGTGCCACCGGATGGGGCATGGTCCCGATTGTGGTCCCACTTGAGATAGGCGATCGGCGCGCTCTTCAGCACTGCATCGAGCCGTTCGAACAGGTAGTCCCGCACATCCTCGCGACGCATGTCGAGCACCAGCTGATGCCGCGCGGTCGGTCGCTCGCGCCTCGGAAGCGCCAGCGCCCAGTCGGGATGGGCGCGATAGAGGTCGCTGTCGGGATTGATCATCTCGGGCTCGACCCACAGGCCGAACTGCATGCCCATGGCCTCGATCTTTTCAGCGAGAGGGGCAAGGCTGTCCGGGTAGGTGACAGCATCGGGCACCCAGTCGCCCAGCCCGGCGCGGTCATTGCGGCGGCCGGTGAACCAGCCGTCGTCAAGCACGAAGCGTTCGATCCCGATCTCGGCCCCGGCGTGCGCCAAGGCCTCGATCCGCGCTGCGTCGTGGTCGAAATAGCAGGCTTCCCAGCTGTTGAGATGGACCGGGCGTTGGGCCATCGTGCCGCCGGGCCAGCGCAGTATGGAGCGAACCGCGCCATGCATCTGCGCCATGGCGCCGTTACGTCCGCCGCCGGAAATGGCGAGCAGCGCAGCAGGGGCGGAATGGCTTTCGCCGGGTGCCAGCACGACTTCGCCGGGGGCGAGCGTCGCAGCTACCGAGAGCGTCCAGAAACCCTCGTCGTCGCGCTAGATGGCGAGGCTGTGGTCGCCCGACCATTCGAGCTGGACCGCCATCGTCAGGCCGCTGTGCCAGCCTGCATCCTGCGCCAGCACATAGAGCCCCGGCGGGCCGCCATGACCTGACAGGCCGCGCCTTCCTACCTTCTCCCAGCGCTGCTGCGGAAGGGCCTCGACGCATTCGTCGAGTTCGGCATTGTGGCGTCCGCGCCAGGATACCACGCGGGCGAAGCAAGCAGATAGCGGTAGTTGCACGCTGGCGAGGATGGCCAGGGTCACGGCTGCATGGCCGATGTTACGGATCGCAGCAGAAACGCGGATCGCGCCGCCCGGTTGGACTGCAAAGGTGCCGGTCCATTCCAACCCGGCCACCTTGTCGAACAATTGAACCGTCAGCGCGCCTTCGCCTTCCTCGACCGCAGATTCGCTCGGCGCGAAGACGATGGTCGAGCCCCGGGCATCCCGAACCTCCGCCGCCGGGGGGCCGAACCAGCCGAGACCCGCAGGCGGGACCAGTGACACGCCGATGTCATGGTCGAGCGCAAATGAGGCGGGTCCGCGCGCTTCGGCTGCCGCAGGCAAATCCCCCGGCTCGACCCTCAGCCCGCAATGCCGCCACACCACGCCGCGTTCGGCGTCGTGCTCGAGAACAAGGCTCGCCTCCGGGGTATGCAGGGCATGGATTTGCGTCATGCCGCCGTTGGTACTGGTTCTGCCGGAGGTTTCCACCCTTCGCGGACCCACAGCACTGCAAGCGCCGCCACGAACATGCACCCACCCGATATGCGCAGCACATTGCGAGGATCGCCGCCCAGCAGTCCGTCATACAGACCGAGGCCGATCTGCACGAAGCCGAGATTGACCGCGCTCATCACGAAGGCGAATAGCAGCATCGGGATCACGATCATCATGTTGAAGATGCCCATGTAGACCCCGACCCTCTCGGCCGGGATGCAGCCGGACAGGATGACGTAGGGGTTGCCCATGATGCTTCCCCATGCGAGGCCGACACCGACAATGACCACGAAGAGCATCGTCTTGTCGGTGACACCGGGCAGCAACAGCATCGAGATCCCGCCGGCCGCCAGCGCCAGCGCATGCAGCGGGCCGGCACCGATCCGCTTCGCAATCGGCACCATGGCAAATGCCCCGACAAAGGCGATGCCGTTGTAGAACGCCGCCATTTCGCCATTGGTCAGCACCGCCTGCCGGAAACCGTCGCTGGCCGCGTCGGAGGTGCCATAGACGCTGCGGCTGATGGTGTAGATCACATAGCCCCAGTAGCCCGCCATGGCGAACCACTGGAACAGCATCATGATGCCGAGCTTGCGCATGGGCAGGGGCATCTCGCGGATCGCCGAGCCGATCTCGCGGAAGGTCGCGCCGAAGCCTTTGGGCTGCCGTTCGATCCACCCGCGCTCCTGCTCGGTCAGCGGCAGCTCGGGCACACGGGTAACCGACCAGACGATGGTCGCCAACGAGAGAATCGCGCCGACCCAGAACACCGCGCGCACCGTATAGGGAATGTTGTGCTCGTCCACCCAGTCGCGGTCCATCCCCATCAGCACCAGCACCGAGGGGGTGAGGAACGCCAGCATCTGTGCGAGGCCGGTAAAGGCGCTTTGGGTGAGGAATCCGGTCTGGCGTTGCTCCGGATTGAGCCGGTCGGCGACATAGGCACGGTACGGCTCCATGGTGATGTTGTTACCGGCATCGAGGATCCACAGCCACGCCACCGCGCTCATGATCGAGGCGGACAGCGGCATGAAGAACAGCCCCACCGCGCACATGATCGCACCGACGAGGAAATAGGGCGTGCGGCGCCCGAGCCGCGACAGCGTCCGGTCGCTCAGCGCGCCGACGATCGGCTGGACGATCAGCCCGGTGATCGGGCCGGCCAGTTGCAACAGTGGTAGCTGGCTCTCCTCCGCCCCGAGGAACGAGTAGATCGGCCCCATATTGCCCTGCTGCAGCCCGAAGCTGAACTGCAGACCCAGGAACCCCAGGTTCATGCTCAGGATCTGGCCGATCGTGAGATGCGGCTTGCGCGTGTTATCCATGATAAACCCCTCTCTCCGGGAGCAGGGCTAAGGCATATTACAATCGATTGCAATGCTCTCGCGCCTTGCTTATCGGTGCGGGCAAGAAGCGCAGCTTAAGCTGGAGGGCAAGGAGAGTTGAGATGGGCTATCGGCCCCGACACACGCCAATCATCCTGGCTGCGGAGATCCGGATATTGGCGCAATGACCGGCTTGCGGATCGGCATTCTCGGCGCAGCGCGGATTGCGCCTGCTGCCGTGATCGAGCCCGCGCAATCGATCGCGGGGGCCGAGGTGGTGTGCGTCGGCGCACGTT
>JBGSPZ010000239.1:0-4049 GCA_041738375.1 Parerythrobacter sp.
CAGCGGAGCAGTTGTTCGGAAATGACCGTCCGCTCCATTTCGAGATCGGTTTCGGCGGCGGCGAGCATCTCGCCTATCGCGCCGACCTGTTGCCCGACCACGGCTTCATCGCGGCAGAGCCCTTCGTCAACGGGGTGGCGCAGGCGCTGACCCATATCGAGGAGCAGCGGCTGGCCAACGTCCGCCTGCATATGGGCGATGCGCTTGAGGTGCTCGCCCGCGTGCCCGATGGTGCGCTGACCCAGCTATACCTGCTCCACCCCGACCCGTGGCCCAAGGCCAAGCACGCCAAGCGCCGGATGATGAACGACGGCCCGGTGCGGATGTTCGCCGCCAAGCTGAAGCCCGGCGGCGAATTCCGTTTCGGCACCGACCACCCGGTTTATCTGCGCCACGCGCTGATGGTGATGCAACGCCACACCGACCTGTTCGAATGGCAGGTAGAAGGGCGGGCAAGCTGGGACACGCGCCCCTCCGGCTGGCCCGAAACCCGCTACGAACACAAGGCGCGCACGGTGTACGGACACGAGGTGTGGTACTTCCGTTTCCGGCGGCGCGGTTGATGCGCTGGCTGATCAGAGGACTTGGCTATCTCGTCTGGCTGATCGCCAACTTTGCGTTGTTCGGTTTCGCCGGTTCGCTGGGCATCTTTCCCAACGGGGTCGCCGCCTTCCTCGCTGTCCTGCTGCTCAATTTTCCGGCGATCCTGATCCACGAGCTAGGCCATGCCTGGGTCGCGCATTGGCGCGGGGCGCATGTGCTCAAGATCGTCGCGCTGCCGTTCGGCTATGCGACGGCCGAGCGCCGATTGCGGATCGAGCGCCATGTGCCGAGCCGGGATATCGGCGGCTATGTCAGCTACATCTTTCGGCGGCGCGACGAGACCCGGCGGGACCGGATCGCGATCGCCGCTTCGGGTCCGCTCGCCAATCTGCTGAGCGCGGCATTGGTGTTGGGTTTGCTAAGGGGCTGGCAGGCGTTGAACACCGGCGAACCGCAAGTGACAGAGGTGCCCCAAATCGTCGCGGGCCTGCCAAGCTTTAGCGAACCGGCACGCTTGCCGGCCGAAACCGAGTTGCGGGCCATATTCGAACGCGAGCGCGAAAGGCGAAGCGAGGAGGCGATCGAGCAAACCGCCGAAGGGCTCGCGCAGCTTTTCGCCGCCATCTCGATCATCCTCGGCCTCGCGAACCTCGTCCCGACAAACGGCAGCGACGGGTCGGTGATCCTCCGCAACCTGAAGCCGGCGCGGAGAAGAGCCTAACCCACCACTCCCGCGCTCGCCAGCACGGCCAGCGTCAGCACCTCTGGCGCAATCGCGGTCATCGGGGCGATCTGGACCGGTTTTTCCATGCCGATCAGCATCGGCCCGATGGTGTCGTTGCCCGCCAGTTCGCGCAGCAGCTTGGCCGAGAGGTTCGCCGATTGCAGCCCCGGCATGATCAGCACATTCGCCGGACCCGACAGGCGGCTGAAGGGGTAGAGCGCCATCACCTTCGGGTTGAGCGCGGCATCGGGTGCCATTTCGCCTTCATATTCGAAACCCGGATCATCCGCGTCGAGGATCGCGACCGCCTCGCGAATATTGGTCAGCCATTGGCCGCTTGGGTTGCCGAAGGTCGAATAGCTGAGGAAGGCCACGCGTGGTTCATGCCCCATGCGGCGGGCGACAGCGGCGGTTTCCTTGGCGATATGCGCCAGCTCGGGGGCCGAGGGGCGTTCGTTGATCGTCGTGTCGGCAAGGAAGGTGGTGTGGTTCTTGCCGATCAGCATATGAATGCCGAAGGGAATCGCGCCCGGCTTGGGATCGAGCACCCGGTTCACTTCGCGAGCGGTTTGCGCGAAGGTGCGCGTGATGCCGGAAATCAGCGCATCGCCATGGCCCAACGCAACGAGCAGCGCCGCAAACACATTGCGCTCCTGATTGACCATCCGGCGGACATCGCGTTCGGTGTAACCCTTGCGCTGCATCCGAGCATAGAGATAGTCGACCATCTCGGGAATGTAGGGGCAATCTATCGAGTTCTGGATTTCGAAGTCGCCCGGGTTGTCTGCCCCCAATTGGTGCAGTTTGTCGGCCACCGCCTTGGTCCGTCCGACAAGGATAGGCTTGCCATAGCCGAAATCGCGGAACTGGATCGCAGCGCGCAGCACCACGTCTTCTTCCGCTTCGGCGAACACCACCCGCTTGGGGTTGGCGCGGGCAATTTCATAAGTGTTGGTCAGCACCGAACTGGTTGGATTAAGCCGCGCCTTCAATTGCAGGCGGTAGGCATCCATGTCGGCAATCGGGGCCTTGGCCACCCCCGAATCCATCGCCGCCTGCGCCACGGCGGAGGATACGACCTCCATCAGGCGCGGATCGAACGGTGCGGGAATGATATAGTCGGTACCGAACTTGTGGTTCTTGCCATAGGCGGCAGCAACCTCGTCCGGCACCCGCTCGCGCGCGAGCCGGGCAATCGCGCGCGCGGCGGCGACCTTCATCTCTTCGTTGATCGCGGTCGCCTGCACGTCAAGCGCGCCGCGAAAGATAAACGGGAAGCCGAGGACATTGTTGACCTGATTGGGGAAGTCCGAGCGGCCGGTGGCAATGATCGCATCGGGGCGCACCGCCTTGGCCTCGTCAGGCATGATTTCAGGGGTCGGATTGGCCATCGCGAAGATGATCGGCTTGTCCGCCATCTTCGCCACCCATTCGGGTTTGAGCGCCCCGGCGGCGCTCAGGCCCAGAAAGATATCCGCGCCAACCAACGCCTCTTCCAGGCTGGTGGCATCGGTATCCACCGCATGTGCGCTCTTCCACTGGTCGAGGTTTTCGCGGTCGCGGGTGATCGGGCCGGAACGGTCGCACATGATCACATTGTCGTGCCGCACGCCCAGCGCCTTGATCAGCGCGGTGCACGCGATCGCCGCGGCGCCCGCGCCATTGACGACGATCTTCACATCCTTGAGATCGCGCCCGGTGATATGGCACGCGTTGAGCAGCCCGGCGGCAGATATGATCGCGGTGCCGTGCTGGTCGTCGTGCATGATCGGGATGTTCATGCGTTCGCGCAGGGCCGCCTCGATGATGAAGCACTCGGGCGCCTTGATGTCCTCGAGATTGATGCCGCCGAAGGTCGGCTCCATCAGCGCGACCGCTTCGATGAACTTGTCGGGGTCTTCGGTGTCGAGCTCGATATCGATCGAATCGACATCGGCGAAGCGCTTGAACAGGACCGCCTTGCCTTCCATCACCGGCTTCGAAGCGAGCGCGCCGAGATTGCCCAGCCCGAGGATCGCAGTGCCGTTGGAAATCACCGCGACGAGGTTCGAGCGCGCGGTATAGCGCGCGGCGAGCGAAGGATCGGCGGCGATCGCTTCGACCGGTACGGCCACGCCGGGCGAATAGGCGAGGCTGAGATCGCGCTGTGTCGCCATCGGCTTGGAGGCGATGATCTCGATCTTACCGGGGCGGATCGTCTCGTGATAGAACAGCGCCTCGCGCGCGGTGAAACTGCCCGGTTTTTCCTCGTCCACGACTGAATCCCCCTTAGCCGGTTTCCGTAACGTCCCGTGCGCTTAGCGAAGCCCAATCCCAAGCGATAGGGGAAAGGCGACAGCTTGCCCTTCCCGAATCGGCAAGGCCCCGCTTTACCCCTCGGCATGACGGGCCAGCCCACCCCGATGATGCAGCAGTATCACGGCCTCAAGGCCGAGGCCGATGGCTGCCTGCTGTTCTACCGTATGGGCGACTTTTTCGAGCTGTTCTTCGACGATGCGCGGCAGGCCTCGGCCATCCTCGACATCGCGCTCACCACGCGGGGCGAACATGGGGGCGAGGCGGTGCCGATGTGCGGCGTTCCGGTCCATGCGGCGGAAGGATATCTGGCGCGGCTGATCAAGGCCGGGTGCCGGGTGGCGATAGCCGAACAGGTCGAGACGCCGGAGGAAGCGAAAGAGCGCGCGCGGCGCGAAGGATCGCCGGTCTCGAAGGCGCTGGTCCGGCGCGATATTGTGCGGTTTGTCACCGCGGGCACGCTGACCGAGGAGGCGCTGCTGGAGCC
>JBGSPZ010000175.1:0-5338 GCA_041738375.1 Parerythrobacter sp.
ACGCGGAGGCGGAAGCAGCGGCTTACAGTGCGGAGGCCGACCTGCGGCATTATCGCTGCGATCGCTGCGGGGCGTTTCACCTCACCGGCCGCCGCAAGGGCAAGCGTATTCCTCGACCTGTGGCATACGCGGAAGCCGTGCGACCCGCCGATCCGCGTTCGCAAGACCGTGCCCGATAGCGGGGTGCGCCTGACCGTTACCGAAGGCCGCAACCGGCAGGTCTGTCGCATGACCGCCGCCATCGTCTTTCCCACGCTGCGGTTTGTCCGCTGGTCGGTGGGGGAGTGGAGGCTCGACGGGCTGGTCCCCAGCGAATGGCGACGGGCCTGAACGTGGCTGACTAGTCGGGCTCGCCCGGGGCCAGGCAGCCGCGATTGACCAGATCGACGATAAGTTCGGCGACATCGGGATTGGCCATCATCTCCAGCTCCAGCACGAACGGCGTATCACAGACTTGTTTCGCCACTGCGGCCGCAGGGCCTTTACAGCGGTAGGCCGATCCGTCGACGAATAGGGTCACCGCGTCATCGCCTCGGCGGATGAAGGAAAACCGGCATGCCGGGTTGCGTTCTAACCGGATTGGTCTTGCCTCCCCGGCAGTGAGATCGGCAGCGCTGACCTGCTCATCCGGTGCCCAGTCGAGCCGCTCGTCCTTGGGCGCGGTGACATAGGCACCGAACCATGTTGCGAAGACGTCCCGGTCCGCCAATCCGCTCATGACCATGTCGTGCAGGCGCGCAATGGCCTCGGCCGAAATTTCGCCCGGATGGGCAACTGCGACGAGGTCGGGATCGGTGTACCTGTCATCGTCGTCCAGCGTATCGAGCACGTGATCCGCAAAGGCCGATATGAGATCGCCGCGCGACGGTGCGCGAAAGCCGATCGAATAGGTCATGCAATCGCCGACTACCGCTACGCCGTCGTGGGCGAAACCCGGCGGAACGTAGAGGATGTCGCCCGGCTCCAGCACCCATTCGTCCACTGGCTCGAAATCGGCGAGCAAGCGCAGATCGTCGTGTGGCAAGAGGCGCGCGCTGTCGTCACAGCGGCGACCGACACGCCAGCGCCGCCGGCCCAGCCCCTGCACGAGGAACACGTCGTACTGGTCGAAGTGCGGCCCGACACCGCCGCCGTCGGTGGCGTAGCTCACCATTACGTCGTCGATGCGCCAATCGGGGATGAAGCGGAACGGTTCGATAAGCGCGGCCACTTCCGGCACGTGGTGGTCGACCGCCTGGACCAGCAGCGTCCACGGGCAACGGCCCAGCTGGGCGAAACAGTCTGGCGCGACAGGACCATGCTTCAGTTCCCACCGGCCGGGTGCGGGTTGCCGCACGAGGCGGGATTCGACCTCCGCCTCGCACGCGAGACCCGCCAGCTCGTCCGGTTCCAGCGGGTTGGACCAGTCAGGCCAAGCGCCGCGGATCAGCAGCGGGCGCTTCTGCCAGGTGTCGGCGAGAAATCGCTCCGGGTCGAATGTGAGTTGCAACGGCATCAGTCCTCGGACTCTTTGTCGGCCCTGGCGATCAGATCCATGAAGTTGCGGGCAGCTTCGCAGTCGCCCGCATCCTTAAACGCGACGTCGAGATCGGGCGCAGCGCCGAGCAGGTAGAGGACCGACCATAGCGCGAACCGCTCCCCGCGATCGCGCGTCAGGCCGAAATCGACCAGCATCCTCTCGATACCGGCAAGACGTTGTTCTTCCTCGAACTCGTCCAGCGAGCGGGAGCCGAAATAGCGATAGAGGAGGTCATCGAACTGCATGGCGCCCGCGCTACCACGAGGCGGCAACCTCGTCACGGCCACCGAATGCGTCGCACACAGGTGGCTTCCCTTCACTTGGCCTTGGTCGCCGCCCATAACCACGAGTTGCGTCACGCGCTGGCGTGTCGCCGGGGTTTTGGTTATGCTCCTCACAGGCGGTATGGGGGGATGAACGAATGGCCACGGGCGAAGCGACGAGGAGGCCACGGCTCTTCATCAGCCACCATTCGAGCAAGGCCGATGTCGCATTGCAGGTTGAAGCGGCTCTGGCGAGACATGACGTCGACTGCTGGATGGCACCGCGCGATGTCGACCCAGGTGAAGCCTTCGACACCGCGATCCAGAAGGCGATCGACGACTGCTCAGCGGTGTTGCTGCTGTTCTGCGCGCGGTCGGACAAGAGCGTCCACGTCAAGCGCGAACTGATCCTTGCCGATTCGGCCAGCAAGGCCATCCTGCCGCTTCGGCTCGAGGATGTAGTGCCGCACGATCTCGCCTATCACCTTGCCAGCGCGCAGTGGATCGACTGGCTCGCCCGGCGCGACGAGGCGATTTCCCGCATTGCCGCGAAGGCTTATCGGCTGGACGGCTCGGACCGGCCTGGTGATGTATTGGCAGCCGCAGACGCACTTCATGCGGCGACCATCCTGAAGGTCAGCGGTCAGGACGATGCTGGCTGGATGCCGCCACCTCCTGCGCCTGCTCCTTCGCCGTCGGCGGGCAAGCCGGTCTGGGTCTTCGCGGTGATCGGGCTTGTCCTCGTGGTCGGTGTGCTTGCCGGGATGCTGCTGACCCGCAGCGACGAGGAGTCCGGGTCCCCGCCCGAAACGGCCCGGATTGCCGATAGCGGATCACCACAGAGCGGCGACGCGAAGGCACCCGAAGCGGCGGAACCCGAAGAAGTCGGCGAAGAACCAGCGCCTGCCGATTCCGCGCCTGCGGCGGTGCCGCAGCGGGCGAGCGTATCGCCTTCGTTCAACTGTGCTCGGGCCGCGGCGCGGGTCGAGAGACTGATCTGTTCGGACGATGAGCTCGCCGTGCTTGATCGCGAGCTGGCGCGGTCCTTCCGCGAATTGCGTGCGGTTGCCGGGGAACACCGGGCCGAACTGGAAGCGGACCAGCGCAACTGGCGTGTTGCCGAACGCGATGCCTGCGAGGATGTCGACTGCGTTGCCGCCGTAACCCGCGAACGCGTCACCCTGCTCAATCGGGCAAAGCTGGCCATCATGAACGGCGAGGGCTTCTAGGGGCGAGTAAGCCTTCCGGCAAACTTAAACCTGCACCACTTTCTGCTCGATCGCGCCGAAGATCGAGTGACCTTCCTTGTCGCGCATCTCGATCTTCACGGTGTCGCCAGGGGCCATGAAGCGGGTCTTTGGCTCACCCTCGTAGATCGTCTCGATCATGCGGATTTCAGCGATGCAGCTGTATCCCAGTCCGCCTTCGCTCACCGGCTTGCCCGGCCCGCCATCGGCATCCTGGTTGGAAACCGTGCCTGATCCGATGATGCAGCCTGCGCCCAGATTGCGCGTCTTTGCCGCATGCGCGACCAGATCTGCGAGGCTGAACGTCGCGTCCGCCCCGGCATTCGCGCGGCCGAATGGCGCACCGTTGTAGTCGACCATCAAGGGGAGATGGATCACGTTCCCCTGCCACGCATCGCCCAGCTCGTCGGGCGTCACGCAGACGGGGGAGAAGGCGGTGGCCGGTTTCGACTGGAAAAAGCCGAACCCCTTGGCCAGCTCGCCCGGGATCAGCCCGCGCAGCGACACGTCGTTGACCAGCATCAGCAGCTTGATGTGGCCCGCCGCATCCTCGCTCGACACGCCCATCGGCACGTCGTCGGTGATGCAGGCGATCTCGCCTTCCATGTCGCAGCCCCAGGCGGTGTCCTTGAGCGGGATATCGCCGCGCGGGGGCAGGAAGTCGTCGCTCCCGCCCTGATACATCAGCGGGTCGTGATAGAAGCTCTCCGGCACTTCGGCTCCGCGTGCCTTGCGCACCAGTTCGACGTGGTTGATGTAGGCTGAGCCGTCGGCCCACTGGTAGGCGCGGGGGAGGGGGCTGTGCGCCTCGCGCTCGTGGAACCGCTCGCACGGCACGGTCTGGTGCTCGACATCGGTGTAGAGCGCCTGCAGCCGGGGGGCGATATTCGCCCAGTCGTCGAGCGCGGCCTGCAGCGTCGGCGCGATGTTGTCCGCCGCGCAGTAGCGGGTGATGTCTTTCGACACGACCACCAGCTTGCCGTCGCGGGTTCCATCGTTGAGGGTGGCGAGCTTCATGGCTTGTACTCCGGGCTGTCAGGCTGGTTGTCGGGATAGGCGCGCTGGAATTCGGGCAGTGCAAGGCACGCAGCCTCGATCCGCGCGATATGCGGCTTGTCGTCGAAACCGTAAGCGAATTTGCGGGCGTTGTAGACCTGCGGCAGCAGCACGATCTCGAACAGGCCGGGCGCGTCGAACAGGAAATCGCCGGTGCCGATCTGCGCCAGCCGCGCTTCCAGCGGGTCGAGCGTGCGGGCGAGCCAGTGGCGGTACCACACGTCGACCTCGTCCTGCGAATGGCCCAGCGGATCGGCGAGATACTTCAGCACCGGCAGATTGTTCACCGCGTGGATCTCGGTCGCGACGGCATAGGCCAGCTCGCGGCAGGTGTAGCGGTCCTCGATATCGCGCGGCAGCAGCGGCGGCTCGGGATAGGCCTCGTCGAGCCATTCGAGCAGCGCCATCGACTGCGCCCGGTCGCGCCCGTCGGCCTCCAGCATCGGCACGCTGCCGAAGGGATTGCGGCTGGTGAAAGCGGCACCTTTTTGCTCTGAAGTGCGCAGGTCGACCGGGATCACTTCGTAATCGAGGCCTTTCAGATTCAGCGCGATTCGAAGGCGATAGCTGGTGGAGCTGCGAAAATAGGCGAACAGTCGCATCATGCCGTAGCCCCCGAAGTGGAACAAGTGGAACACTGTCCAAACGCAAGATTGTCACCGCCCCAAACCGAGGTTTGCGCAGGCGGTTCGAAGCAAATCGGGCCGTTCAGAAAGCTCATGGCAGCCTCATGCCACAGCGCGTTCGTGTAGGACAGCGCAGCGTCAGAATGCCGAAATCCCGGTGATCGCGCGGCCGAGGATCAGCGCGTGGACATCATGCGTGCCCTCGTAGGTGTTGACCGTCTCGAGGTTCACCATGTGGCGGATGACCTGGTATTCGCCGCTGATCCCGTTGCCCCCATGCATGTCGCGCGCCCAGCGCGCGATATCGAGCGCCTTGCCGACATTGTTGCGCTTGACGATGCTGATCATGTCGGGCGCGAAGCGGCCCTCGTCCATCAGCCGGCCGACCCGCAGGCTGCCTTGCAGCCCGAGCGCGATCTCGCTCATCATATTGGCAAGCTTCAGCTGGTAGATCTGCTTGCTGGCCAGCGGAACGCCGAACTGGTGCCGGTCGAGGCCGTATTGGCGCGCAGCGTGGAGGCAGAACTCCGCCGCGCCCATCGCGCCCCAGCTGATGCCATAGCGTGCGCGGTTCAGGCAGCCGAACGGCCCCTTCAACCCTTGCACATCGGGCAACAGCGCGTCTTC
>JBGSPZ010000362.1:0-6261 GCA_041738375.1 Parerythrobacter sp.
CCTCGCTGGCGCTGCGCCCGTTTGAAACCGGGGCATTACCAGTCACGTCCGCGCCTGCCACCACGGCGCTCCGCGCACCCGGCGCTTCGGACAGGAAACGGGCATGCGTTGCCCGTAGCTGTTCGATCAGGGCGACGATCCGCGCTGCCTTGTCTTGCGGCAGCGGAGCAATCTCGACCGGAACTGATCCCTGAGGGGCGTCGAAACTGCCTTGGCCGCGTTCGAAATCGCGGATTGAGAGCGAGGGATAAGTCGCGTTGCTGGCCGCGCACCCTGATATGGCTGTCGCGCCGAGGGCAAGTACGACGAGGTTGGATGGAATTTTCATCCTGCATCTACTAGCATGGCACAGGCGGCTTTCCACCGTCTCGTGAAGCGCTCGTCATCTGGCAAAAAACCGCGCGACGGAGCGTTGACTTCGCAGGCGCTTTCCCTTAACGGCACGCTTCTTTCCGGGCCACGCCACTCGGCGGGGGTTCGGACGCGCCGTTTTCGAGAGACTGCGGCACAGCAACGAGATTGAGAGAATACGACCATGTTCGCAGTTGTGCGCACGGGCGGCAAGCAATACCGGGTTGCCGCCGGAGACAAGATCGCCGTCGAGAAGCTGGCTGGCGAAGCCGGTGACACCGTTACGCTGGGCGATATCCTGCTCGCCGGTGAAGGCGATTCGATCGCCGACGCTTCCAAGGTGACCGTTTCGGCCGAGATCATCGCGCAGGCGAAGAGCGAAAAGGTCATTGTTTTCAAGAAACGCCGCCGGCACAACTACCGCCGCAAGAACGGCCACCGCCAGCAGATGACCCTGCTGCGCATCACCGCCGTGGGCGATGCCAAGAAGGCCGCGCCGAAGAAGGAAGCCGCGCCGAAGGAAGAGGCCCCGGCCAAGGAAGCCAAGGCTCCTGCCGCCAAGAAGGCGGCTCCGAAGGCGGAAGCTGCCGACAAGGCACCTGCCGCGAAGAAGGCCCCGGCCAAGAAGCCGGCCGCCAAGAAGACCGATACGAAGTAAGGGACACGCACGATGGCACATAAAAAAGCAGGCGGTTCATCCCGCAACGGCCGCGATTCGGCCGGTCGGCGCCTCGGTGTGAAGAAGTTCGGCAGCGAGGCAGTCGTCGCCGGAAACATCATCGTGCGCCAGCGCGGAACCAGGGTCTACCCGGCCGTCAATGTCGGCATGGGCAAGGACCATACGCTGTTCGCGCTGACCGATGGTGTGGTCCGATTCCACAAGGGCAAGCTTGGCCGCAAATACGTGTCGGTCGACATGATTGCGCAAGCCGCCGAATAAACCGGACAGTTCGCTAACGGGGCTGTCCAGACAGGACGGTCCCAGCCGGGATAACCACCGGCAGACGAAGAGGGAGATGGGGCCGACCCGTCTCCTTCTTGTCGTTTCTCCCTCTCCATCCGGCGAAATAATCTTTCGCCGAAACGCAATTGTCACGCGGCCGGAATAGGAGCCCGGCGCGGGGCCGAATGGGAGAAATTCGATGTTCCATCGCACGGAAAGACTGTTCCTCAGACCCGGTTTCCCCGAAGATTGGGAAGCCATCCTTGCCGGCGTCGCCGATGAAGGCGTGGTGCGAAACCTCGCCCGCGCGCCGTGGCCCTACCGGGAAGAGGACGCGAAATTCTTCGCCGCGATGGAGCAGGACCGGTGCCTGCCCCATTTCCTCGTCACCTTACCCGGCGAAGGCGTGATCGGCAGCGCCGGGCTGGGGGAGCATGAAGGCAAGCCCGAAGTTGGCTACTGGATCGCCCGCAGGCATTGGGGAAAGGGCTACGCCACCGAGGCGGCGCGCGGCGTGATCGACGTGGCGCGGATGCTCGGACACACGCAGCTCACGGCGGGCCACTTCGTCGACAATCCCGCATCGGGCAAGGTCCTGCGGAAGCTCGGCTTTCGGCCGACCGGCACGATGAGGTCTCGTTTCAGCCGCGCTCGCGGCTGCGAGGTGCCTTCGGTAGAGTTCGAGCTCGAGCTAGGGGAACCAGCAGTCGAGCTGCCGCAAGCCGCCTGAAACGAAAGAGGCCCCGCATCGCTGCGGGGCCTCACTTTTCTCGGAGACAGTCGCTTACTCTGCCGGCATCAGTGCGGCTTCGAATTCGCATTCGTACTTGCTGATCAGAGCGCGGTCGTCGTGGTCCCACGGGTGGAATCCCGGCTTGAAATAGGCCAGCCATGCCGGGAAAATGCGGCGCACGACGCCGGGCGACCAGGCGAGGTATTTGAACAGGCCCCAGCGTGCCTTCCAGCCGGTGATGCCATCCTGTGCGAGCAGGTTCATGCTGTCTTCCCACCGGTTCTTGAAGAAGCGGCCGGTGACGATCAGCATCATCAGGCTACGCACTTTCCAGCGCTTCCAGTCGGTCCAGTCGCGCGTGGCATGGTTCCAGGTGTCATAGGCGACTCCCTTGTGCTCGACTTCCTCGATCGAGTGCCAGCGCCACATCGCCGCGACTTCCGGATCGGCCTTGTCAAAATGCTTCGGGTTGGCGAGGAATTCATGCGCCATCATCGCGGTGTAATGCTCCAGCGCCATGGTCGCGGCGAGATTGAGGATCTCGGGGCGGCCCTTGGTAAGTTCGAGCATTTCCTTCACCCGCTGGTCGATCTTCTTGATGTCGTAGCCGTGGTTTTCGGCCAGCTTGTTGAAGGCGACATGTTCGCGGGTGTGGTTGATTTCCTGCTTCACGAAAGCGCGGATTTCCGCCGCCAGCTTGGGATCGGCACCGTCGCGATGCGCCTTGACCGATTCGATGAAGAAGGCCTCGCCGCGCGGGAAAGTGGCCGACAGCGCATTGTGCCACGCGGTGCCGAAGGGCTCACCGGCCCACCAGCGGTTGGGATTGGTGCCGCGATTGAACCGCTCGTCGCGCACGACGATATCGAGATCATCGGGCGTGGGATTGCGGCGGGTATCGAGATCGATTTGGGCGGGGGCGTTCATTTTTCGCTCCGATTCGTTAACTGACAAGTGTGTAAGTAAGCGCTACTTACATCAGTGTCAATAATGAACCGTTAGCACCGTGAAGTGCCTACTCCGCCGGCATCACCGCATCGGCATAGGGACTGTCGAACTTGCGGATCAGCGCCCGGTCGTCGCGCTTCCACGGGTGGAAGCCGGGCAGCAGGATCGCCGCCCACTCGAAGAACATCCGCCGCATCATCCCGGGCTTCCACCACAGGAAGGCGTAGAGTTCGAGCTTGGCCTTGCTGCGGCTGAACCCGTCCTGCTCAAGCAGGCCGATCGCATCGCGGATGCGATTGCCGAAGTACTTCTTCGTGATCAGCGCCGCGATCAATGCGCGGGTCTTGTACCGTTTCCAGCTCGACCAGTCGCGCGTTGCATGCAGCCAGACGTCGTAGACCAGCCCCTTGTGCTCAATCTCCTCGGTCGCATGCCACCGCCACACGTCCGCCGCCACCGGATCGGCACCGGCCAAATAGCGCGGGTCGACCAGCAACTGGCGGCTGATCACTGCGGCGAAATGCTCGAGTGCGATGGTGATTGCGAGGTTGAATTCCTTGGGCCGCCCTTCGGTCAGGTCGAGCATGGCCTGGATGCCCTGCTCGATGCTCTCGACATTATACCCATGCGCCGAGACGAGGCGGTTGAACGCGACATGCTCGCGCGTGTGGTTCACTTCCTGCGTGGTGAAAGCCTTCACCTCCTGCGCCAGTTTCGGCGGCAAATCGTCGCGGAAGGCGCGAAGGGTGTCTATGAAGAAGGCCTCGCCGCGCGGCAGGCTGGCGGAGACAGAATTGTACCACGCGGTGGCAACCGGATCGTTCGAATGCCACCACCGCGGCGAGGGGTGATCGCGGTCGAACCTCACGTCGCGCACGATCAATTCATGCTCCGCAGGCGTCGCGCTGGCCGGTTTGTCCACACCCCGGAACGCCGACTTGCTCGCCGGTTCGGCGCGTTCTAGGTCTCTGGTTATCTGCTCACCCATGTTTACAGTTTATTAGGCACGCGAATCGATGGCAACCCGCAAGCGTCTGTCCCCCGAAGAATCGCGCACCGCCGCGCTCGAGGCGGCGCGCGGTTTGCTGATCGAAACAGGGCCCCAGTCGGTCACGCTCAAGGCGGTGGCGCAGAGGATCGGCCGAACCCATGCGAACCTGTTGCACCATTTCGGGTCAGCATCAGGATTGCAGAAAGCGCTTGCCGCGCACCTCGCCGCGACCGTGTGCGAGACCATCAAGGACGCGGTGCGCGCGAGCCGGGCAGGGCTGGGCTCACCGCGCGAAGTGGTTGATCTGGCGTTCGATGCCTTCGACCGCGAGGGCGCAGGAGCGCTGGCGAGCTGGATGCTGCTGACCGGCAACGAGGATGCGCTCGATCCGATAATCGAGACGATCCATCAGCTGGTTGACGAGATCGCCCCCGAAGAGGCCGAGACGCATGAGGAAATCATGCTGCTGCACGAAGAAACGCTGAGCCTCGTTCTGCTCGCGCTGGGCGATGCGCTGATGGGGGCTCCGATGGCGAAGTCGCTGGGCCTTCCGCGTGACACGGTGCGCAGAAGGGCCGAAGCGATGCTGATCCGCTCGCTCGAACGGCGGGTCGCCAGCTAGAATCGGGCGCTAGGGAGCTTCGACCGCGCTGCGTTGCCAGGCGGGAAGGGCGGCAGGGACAAGGTCTTCCACCCGCAGATGATCGACTGCCATGCCGAATTCGGGATGGGCGGCCTTGCGGCGCTTTTCGTCCGATGCATCGAGCGGCACCACCACCAGCCGGCGGTTGACCTTTTGTCGCCAGTTCATCCGGGCGGTGTTTTCCTGCCCGACATAGCAGCCCTTGGTGAAGCTGACCCCGTTGAGCTCGACCGCATTGGTCTCCAGCCACAGGATATCGCCCAATTCAGCGCGGCCTTCGGGCACGCCAATCGACAGCCGATGCGCGAGCCATGCGTCGTCTGCCGGAGCAATGTTCTCGTCCAGCGGCGCGATCCAGCGTTCGCCGAGGGCTGCCAGACGCGGGTCGGCCGCAGCGCCGTCTCCGGATTGGGGTCGCCAATAGACTGCTGTCCGGGGGTCGACAGCGATCGCGATTTTGCGCCGGAGCCGATAGAGCGAGAGCCGCTTGACCAGCTCCTCTACGTGATCGGCTTCGCAATCGAGCAGCAGCGCGCCGTCCTCCACGGGCCAGACGATGAAGTCGAACATCGTCTTCCCCTGCGCGCTGAGCAGCGCGGCATAGGCGGGTAGCTGTCCCTTCACATCGTTGGTGACGAGGCCCTGCAGGAAATCCGCCACATCCTCGCCGCTGTCGGTCGGGGTCAGCCGGATCACGGCGCGGCGGGCGAGGCGGGAAGCGGTCATACCCGATAGGTGGCACGGCGGGCTCGCGAATCAAGCCCTGTCCTACAGGCTGCGGCTGTGCCATGGGGCGAGCATGACTCGCTCTCCATGTCCCCGATCGGCAGCATTTGACCGGTGCAGCGGAACGGGAATGAAAGCTTGCATTGAACTGTGTTCCAATTGTTCCACTTCGACGCCAAGTATTTGCAAATGAACGAAATTACGATCCGCCGCCCCGACGACTGGCACCTCCATTTCCGCGACGACGCGATGATGCGCGCCGTGGTGCCATACACCGCGCGGCAATTCGCCCGGGCGATCGTGATGCCCAATCTCACGCCGCCGGTGACGACGGCAGCGATGGGGGCGGGATATCGCGACCGGATCCAGTCCGCAGTGCCGGCAGGCGTCGAATTTACCCCGCTGATGACCTGCTTCCTCACCGACAACACCGATGCAGGCGATCTGGCGCAGGGGCATGCCGACGGCGTGTTCACCGCCGCCAAGCTATATCCCGCAGGCGCGACGACCAATTCGGACAGCGGCGTCACCGACGTTTTCAAGATCATGCATGTGCTCGAGAGGATGGCCGAGATCGGCATGCCGCTGTGCGTCCATGGCGAAGTCACGAGTGCCGATATCGACGTGTTCGACCGCGAAGCGGTGTTCATCGACCGCGTGCTCGCGCCGCTGGTCGAGCGACTACCCGAACTCAAGGTGATCTTCGAGCATATCACGACTTCGGAAGCGGTTGCATTCGTCGACGAGGCTGGACCGAACATCGGCGCGACGATCACCCCGCAGCACCTCCACATCAACCGAAACGCCATGCTTGTCGGTGGGATCAGGCCGCATGCGTACTGCCTGCCGGTCGCAAAGCGCGAGACGCACCGGCTGGCGCTGCGCAAGGCGGTGACCTCGGGCTCGGCGAAGTATTTCCTCGGCAC
>JBGSPZ010000399.1:0-5697 GCA_041738375.1 Parerythrobacter sp.
CGTGCGCCTGACGCGGCGCGACTGACCCGGCTGATGGCAATCGACCCCGCGCGGCCGTTCAAGCCGATCAATATCGCCCTCCTCACCGTTTCCGACACCCGCACCGCTGCCGACGACACCTCGGGCGATATCCTCGCCGAACGGATCAGGGCGGCCGGACACAAGCTCGCCGCCCGCGCGATCGAGCGCGACGATGCCGATGCATTGGTGCTGCGGCTGGGCAGCTGGATCGACGATCCGGGCATCGATGCGGTGGTCTCGACCGGTGGCACCGGCCTGACCGGCCGCGACGTAACCCCCGAGGCGCTCGACCGGGTGAAGGACAAGGACATCCCCGGCTTCGGTGAGCTGTTCCGGATGATCAGCTACCAGACCATCGGCACCAGCACGGTGCAAAGCCGCGCCCTCGCGGTACTGGCGCGCGGCACCTATATCTTCGCCCTGCCGGGTTCGAACGGCGCGGTGAAGGACGGCTGGGACGGGATCCTGGCCGAGCAGCTCGACAGCCGGAACAGGCCGTGCAACTTTGTCGAGCTAATGCCGCGATTGCGGGAGAGTTGACACAAATTCTCGGCATCGCGAAGATCGCCATCGAGAATTTGTCCGAGCGTGAGGCGTAAGCGATGAGAGCACGAAAGTGGTTTCTTGGACCTTTGGTCCTTGCCGCCCTGGCTCTGGTCGGTTGGTTGATCGCCGAACGGCCATTTGAATTTTCAGGTGATGGCAACGCCTCGCAAGCCCGATCAGAATTTGCCGATCGCTCCCAGGTTCCTTACTTGGCGAAGGAGATGAAACCGCAGCAAGTCGAGGACCTGCTCGGCGGAAATCCGGTTTCGATTGACGTTGGCGATTTTGGAAAGGCCGCCGACTCATTGCTTTCTTATGATCTCTCTCGTGATGAGCGGATCGAACTGGCGTTCGAGAAAGTGACCTTCGGTTTTGGGTTGCGCGGTACGAAAGCGGAGTATCGCCTGCGCGAATGGCAGGTAGTCCCCATTCCCAGAACGGCCGAGGAGATCGCCGCCCGGGGAACACAGCGCCCTGTCGTCACACTCCCCGAAAACTTCAGGCGCCCGGCAAAATGAATTTGATCCCTGCCAGAATAGCGGAACTGTAATGAGCGGCTTGAGATGGCGGCCGAGACCTAGTTTGGCTCAACATTTTCCTAAACACAACCGGATTGCTATCCTCGGGTCGGCTCTTTGACATTGTCCGTTCGCTTGCCTTTTCCTGGCCGGCGCGATTTCGCGGTTTAGGTGTATACTTTGTGTATACTTTCGCTGCACCGGCCCCATGCCGGGTGCGACACCGGTTCGGCCGATAGCGGAGGCAAGCCGCTGATAGAGAATGCTTTTCGCTTCATCTGGTGAATGCTCAGGACAGCATTGCCGCGTCAACACCCGCTCCTCTGGCGAGTCGAGCTGCATCCAAACTCCCTCTGGCCGAATCATTTTGTTCCTGATATGTTCTCTCCATGCGCGAACGTCCCGAGCCTGCCGTCAGCGGCCGCGGTGCCCAGTCGGGCGCGGTGCCGACGCGCTTCGGGCTGGCCGAGCGCGAAGTCGACGGCGACTGGCGTGACAATGTGCAGACTCTCGACGACCCGCCGGTCAAACTGCGCACCACGGTGACCGAGGAATTCCCCAAGACCATCGTCACTTTCAATTCCTCGCCCGATGTGCCGTTCGATCGGTCGATCAATGCCTATCGCGGGTGCGAGCATGGCTGCATCTATTGCTATGCGCGGCCGACCCATGCATACCACGATCTTTCCCCCGGACTCGATTTCGAGACGCGGCTGTTCGCAAAGCCGAATGCAGCGGAGATCCTGCGGCAAACGCTCGCCAAACCCGCCTACAGGCCGCAGTTCATCGCAATGGGGACCAACACCGATCCCTACCAGCCGATCGAGGGGCGTTATCGCATCACGCGGCAGGTGCTCGAGGTGTGCCTCGAGGCGCGGCATCCGGTGACGATCACTACGAAGAGTGACCGGGTGCTGCACGATCTCGACCTGCTGGCGGAACTGGCCAAGCGCAAGCTGGTGGCGGTGTCGGTATCGGTTACCACGCTCGATCCTTTGCTTTCGGGCAAGCTTGAGCCGCGCGCCGCCTCCCCCGCCAAGCGGCTGGCGGCACTGGAGAAACTGGTCGATGCGGGCGTGCAGGCGCATATCTCGATTGCGCCCGTTATCCCCGCGATCACCGACGAGTTCATGGAGCGGCTGATCGAGCGCGCCGGGGCGATCGGGGTGCAGTCCGCCAGCTGGATCCCGCTGCGGCTGCCGCACGAGGTCGCGCCGCTGTTCCGCGAATGGCTCGAGGTCCACTACCCCGACCGCGCTGGCAAGGTGATGGGGATCGTCCGCTCGATCCGGCAGGGCAGAGACAACGACCCCGATTTCTTCACCCGGATGAAGCCAAGTGGCGTGTGGGCCGATCTCCTGCGCACCCGTTTCCGCATCGCCTGCAAGCGCGCGGGGATCGGCAAGGAACGGATCGAGCTCGACTGCTCGCAGTTCCGGCAGCCCGAGGTCGGCGGGCAGTTGCGGCTGCTGTAAGCGTGCGATGCCCCCGCCATGCCTAGCGGCGCGGTAAGAATTGGCGGCGACGCTTTGTTAACGCTCGCAATCTAGCAATGGCAGGAGGCTCGACCTGCCGGGTAACGTGGGGGCCTGCCGATAACATCCAGCGAAGGGGCGCATCCATGTCGAAACTGACCCAAACTATCCTGCTCGCGGCGGTCCTGCTGATCGTGATCGCGGCGATGTTCAACTCGGCTTTCGTCGTCGGCGGAAGCGGCGTGGTGCTGCTGGTGGCCATCGGCTACGCCTATGTCGTCAGCCGACGCGAGGCCGAGCGCGGCGAGATCGCCGACTAGAAACCCTCGCCCGCGCTCCCCGGCTTGAACCGGACGAGGCGGCTGTCGACCAACGCAGCGGTGCGGTTGACCACCGCCAGCTGGTAGTCCGGGTCCTTGATCATGGCGAAGAATGCCGCGCTGTTTGGATACTGCGCGATGAAGCCGTCGTCCCACCGCTCGACCTCCGGGCCGGTCACCATCGCCTCGAACGCCCCGCGCCACACGATGCTGCCGCCGACCCGGCGGAAGATCGGCCCGCTGGTCCTGCCATATTCCTCATAGGCACGGCGCCCGGTCCACCCCTTGCCATGGTGCTCATGCCCCGCGGGATATTCCGCATGCTCGCGATAGCGCAGCAGGTTGAGCATATGGATCGGCTCGTCGCGCGGCAGGTCCTTGAATGCCTGGAAACCGGCGGGTGTGGGGTCGATGTAGCGATGGGACATGATCTATTCTCCCGTCACCCCAGCGAAAGCTGGGGTCGTTGGCATCCGTCTCGGTACCTGCCTCATGCGATCCCAGCCTTCGCTGGGATGACGATATTCATGCATCCGCCAGCTTATAATCGGCAAACCGGTCGCGCAGGTCCTTCTTGCTGATCTTGCCGGTCGCGGTGTGCGGGATGTCGTCGACGAACTCGACCGCATCGGGCAGCCACCACTTGGCGATCAGCGGCTTCAGATGCTCGATGATATCCTCGGCCGAGCACTCCGCGCCTTCCTTCTTGACCACGAACAGCACCGGGCGTTCGTCCCACTTGGGGTGGAACATGCCGACGCAGGCCGCCTCCGCCACCGCCGGGTGGCCGACCGCCGCGTTCTCCAGCTCGACCGAGCTGATCCACTCGCCGCCGGACTTGATGACGTCCTTGGTCCGGTCGGTCAGCTGGAGTGTGCCGTCGGGGTGGATGATGCCGACGTCGCCCGTGTCGAACCAGCCTTCGTTGCTGGTCGCGTCCTGCTCGGCCTTGAAATAGCGCTTGATGATCCACGGCCCGCGAATCTGCAGCGCGCCGGAACTCTCGCCATCACGCGGCAGCGGAGTAAGCATGTCGTCGAGGCTGACGGTGCGCAGCTCGACCCCGAATACCGGGCGTCCCTGCATCGCGGTCTTGGCCACCTTCTCTTCGAAGCTGAGCTGGTCCCAGTCGAAGGTCGGCCCGCCGACGGTGCCGATGGGGCTGGTCTCGGTCATCCCCCAGGCGTGCTGCACGCGGGTGCCGTTCTTCATCAGCCGCTCGATCATGAACTTCGGCGCGGCCGAACCGCCGATGGTCGCGGCCTTGAGCGGCGGCAGGTCGATCCCTTCCTTGTCGCAATACTGGAAGTGGGCGAGCCACACCGTCGGCACGCCGGCGCTGTCGGTCACCCCTTCGCGCAGCATCAGCTCGTGCAGCACCGCCGGATCGTTGACCGCGCTGAACACGAACTTGATCCCCGCCATCGCCCCGGCATAGGGCAGGCCCCAGCTCGCCGCATGGAACATTGGCACCACCGGCAGCATCACGCTCGCCGAGCTGAAATTGAACGCCGCCGGTTGCAGCCCGGCCAGCGCGTGCATCAGCGTCGAGCGATGCTCGTACTGCACCCCCTTGGGGTTGCCCGTCGTACCGCTGGTGTAACAGATCATGCAGGGATCGTTTTCCGCCCCGGTGACCCACTCGAAGTCGCCGTCCTGTGCACCGATCCAGTCCTCGAAAGCGGGCGAGTGTTCGCCGGAATCATAGCAGATGTAATGCTCGACGGTGGTCCACCGGCTCTTCATCCGGTCGACGATCGGCTGGAACGCCGCGTCGTAGCACAGCACGCGATCCTCGGCATGGTTGACGATGTATTCGAGCTGGTCGTCGAACAGCCGCGGATTGACCGTGTGGAGCACCCCGCCCATCCCGGCGACCCCGTACCAGCTGACCAGGTGCCGCGAATGGTTCATTGCCAGGCTCGCGACGCGGTCGCCCTTGCGGATGCCGAGCGCCAGCAGCGCCTGCGCCATCTTCAGCGCATCGCGCCGGATACCCGCCCAGTCGGTCCGGGTTTCGCTGCCGTCGGCCCAGCGGCTGACGATTTCGCGGGTTCCAGCCTCGCGCGCCGCGTGATCGATCACGTGGGTGATGCGCATCGTCCATTCCTGCATCGCGCCCAAAGAAGCCATCGCCAATTCTCTCCTCTCGATTATCTTCTGCCGCCTGTCATGCCCGCGCTTGCCAGCCTTGGCAATCGGCCTAAACCGGCGCGCGATGCAGTGGCTCTACGATTTCAAGCTGGTGGCAGTCGATCTGTCGGGGCTCGCCAAGGATGCGCTGCATGTTTATGTCGCGCTGATCATCTACGCGGCCAGTTGCGTCCTGTTCGGCTGGAAGACCTGGCAATGGCGCACACTGGTGCCGGTGCTGCTGGTCGCGCTGGCCAACGAGGTGAACGACATCCTGTTCAATCTCGAGATCGAGAAAGACGCCTATATCTGGAGCAGCGTGCATGACATGGTCAACACCATGGTGCTGCCGGTGATGCTGCTGGCCCTGTCGCGCTGGACGGATATCTTCGCGCGCCCGCCAGCCGTGCCAATCGAGGCGGAGGAAACCGAGGGGTCAGGCGACGAGGCGTAGGTGCGTCGCCCCGCGGCGCGTGGTCAGCGAAACCTTGTCGAGTCCCTCGATCGCCGCGAGCCGCTCCGCCAGTTCACCGTCCAGCGCATAGTCCCTTCCGAGCCGCAGTTGCGGTTCGATCTCCGCCCCGGTGCGCAAGGTCACCAGCACCTCGCCATGGCCGGGGGTGCCAGGGCCGAGCTCCAGCTTGAGATCATGCAGCGCCGCCGCATCGCGCACGTCGAGCGTCA
>JBGSPZ010000434.1:0-13222 GCA_041738375.1 Parerythrobacter sp.
CAGCGCCTCGACCCGGCTCACCCCGGTCAGCCAGCCGATCGCCCCGCCGACCCAGCGCACCAGCCGCTGCATGATGCCCCAGTGGTAGAGGATCGAGACAAGCGCGGCGAAGAACACGATCACCGGCAGCGCGGCTATGACGAAGGTGTTGGTGAATGGGTTGGCATCCATCGGGCCGAACACCGCTGTGATGCCGACCTTCGAATAGTCGAGCAACGCGATCACCCCGTTCGACATTCCCTGGATCGCCTTCACGCCCCACGGGGTGCGCAGCACCAGCAGTGCCACCACCGCCTGCAGCGCGAAGGCCGCGCCGACCACGCGAAGCCTGATCCGCTTCTTGCCGGTCGACAGCAGGAAGGCGATGGCGAGGATGGCGAGGATGCCGAGCAGGCTGGCAACAATAGGATGCATAGGTCGGTCGGCGCCCGTTCCGGTTGGCGATTCTGTCGTGACCCGCCTTCGCCTTTTGTCGCGCGCCAGTCAAACGCGATGCCCACAGGACGGTTGATCGCGTGCTTCCCTTTTGCCCCGCGAAGCCATAATCCCGGCCGCATGACCGGAACCGAACCCGCCGCGGCCAAGGGCCTGCACATCCATCGATCGCTGCTCTTCATGCTGCTGCTCTACGGCGGGATGACCGTGGTCGCAGGCGTTCTGGCCTACAAGCAGGTGCAGCTTTACCCGACGAACCTCGCGGTCGAGGCGGGCATATTCGCCTTCCTTATCCTTGTGGTGATCTCGAGCACGGTGACCCAGCTGTTCGGCCAGCAGCTGGCCAACCGCATCGTGTTCTGGGGCTTCGTGCCGCTCGGCGTATCGTCCCTGCTGATGACGCTGGTGCTGGCGCTGCCCGCTTCGCCCGAGATGGTGCAGTTCCGGCCCGAGGACCTGACCGCCTTCGAACGGGTGCACTCGCAGCTATGGCGGGTGTGACTGGCAGGCCCTGCGGCCTATCTCGTGTCGCTGCTGCTCAACATCTGGATCTTCAACAAGCTGCGCGGCAGCGGAGAGGGCAGCACAGTCGGGCTGATGCTGCGCGGCGCGGTCGCCTCCGCCTTGAGCCAAGCGATCGATTCGGTGATCTTCATCACCCTCGCCTTCTACGGCGAATTCGACATCACCGACCTCCTGATCGGGCAGGTACTGGCCAAGGTCGCGCTCAGCTTCGTGCTGGTGCCGTTCCTGATCACCGGCGGGGTGGCGCTGGCCCGCTGGCTGGACCGCGATCGGGCATAAGCAGCATCAGCGAGCAGCCGCGTACTGTCGACAAAAATGAGAAATACCGCGCGGGTGGTGGGTCACGCAGCCCCGACCTGACGCGTCTCTCTCCTGTTTCCCTGCTAAACAGGGAAAACTGCTTTTTTGAGACCTTAAACAGTGAAACAGTGAATTGTGGCGCCCGCTGATTTATCGGTCCTACCAGATTATCAGTCCCACTAGATACGTTCGATCGGGACCCGAAGGGTTTCCTCCTCAACGCCCTCTTCATTCTCGCGCGTAAATCGAAGGATCAGATCTACCGCACCGTACCCCTCGGCGTTCCAAATCATCACCGCCTCTGACCATGGCACGGCAGACTGGAAGCACAAGCGATCGTAGCGGACGACCTCGATGATTACCTGCGCTACCCCGGGATCCGAGGCATGCTCCACATCGCCGCCCGGGAACTTGTCGGCAATCCGGGCTTCGTAGCAACTGTTGCTCAGTTCGGCCTTTGCGCAGACTGCGAGAGGGAAACCCGCCCTTTTGACTGCGTAAGCTTCCAGATCAAATAGCATGCAGATTTCTCCGTCCATTCTTTCGTGAATTCACCACGCATTATCCTCGCACCTGGGTGTTGGCATAGCAATCGCACTTTGCCGGTTGTCGGAGCTATACCTTACCCGCCGGAAAATCAGGGTAACAGGTTCTGCCTCTCATCCGGTGCAAGTGAGCGGGCGGTCTTCCAGACCTGGCGGTCGGTGCGATGGCGAGCGAGCCGATCGCTACTGCGACTGCCCGAAGCCCTTCACCCGGCTGACCCGCTGGCGCATGTACTTCGGCAGTCCCAGGATTTGAATTGCCGAAGCAGACTGAATGGCATTTTCGATTTTGGCATCACCCCGCCCTACCCATAATTCATTGCCAATCGAAGCATTTGCTTCGACAGGATCCAATATGGAGTTGAAAATACTTGAAATAGCTCCTAAACATCCAACCAATGCCAAGGCGTCGCGATCCTGACATTGCCCATACTGACGAACTCGCCTGGTCCTTCGGACGGCGGGTTTCGAGCCTGCGCCGGCGTGCCGATCTCGAAACCAAGGAACTGGCGCGGCTTTCGGGCATGAGCACCAACTACCTGTGGCGGGTGGAGCAAGGGCTGATCGTCCCCAACCTGCGCAATATTGCACGGCTCGCCCTCGCGCTCGGCGTGCCGCTCAGTTACCTCGTCGACAAGATCGACATCTCCTCGGTCCGGCTCGAGAACCGGTCCTACACCCGCCGGGAAAGATCCCTCGACCCGGAGGAATGATCAGAAGCTGCGCCGGTATGATATCCGCGGGGTGATATGCGAGCGGGTCGTGCGGGTTTCGATTTCCACCGGGAACGGCGACGAGCGGTCCGGGTCGAAGAAGACCCGCCTCCGGCGCGACGAGGCATCGAACAGGTTGGCGACGCTGAACGTCAATGTGGACTGCCGGTCTGGGCGCAGCTGGTAGAACGCCGACCAGCTCGACGCCTGACCGAGGGTCGTGTCAAGCTCGTCGAGCCGGAAGCTGGTGGCCGGGCCCGTCGCGCTGAGGTCGAAGCCCCACGCAGATGCCTTGTTGTCCTGCCGGAAGCCGATGTTGGTGCTGGCGATCGGCACGCCGGAAAAGCGGCGGGGCGCGAAAGTATAGGGATCGCGCACCGAGGTAAGGATTATCGACGACTGGGCCGAGATGCGTGCGCCCGGCAGTCCCAACTTCGCCAGCGGCAGTTCCAGCGTCGCATCGAGCGCCCATAGCTGCCCGGTGCCGAGATTGCCGGGGGCATCGAAACCGCCCGGGACGGGGACCCGGTCCTGCACCAGCGAGATGCGATCGTACTCGACTGTCACTCGCGCGAGCCCGTCGCCGAGGAGAGGGGTTTCGGCAGTAAGCTTGATCTCCCACGCCCGTTGCGGCTGCAGGTCGGCGTTGCCACCGTTGATCTGGTCATCCTTCAGTTCGGCAAAGCTGATGAAATCCTCGAACTGGAGCTGCGCCACGGTCCGTTCGACCGAGAGCTGGAACGAGAGCGGCGAGCCGGTGTCCCAGAACAGCGTAAAGCTCGGCTTGAGGAAGCCGAGTTGCCGTTCCGCCTGCGCATCGCCGGTCACGGTCAGCCGGGAGTATTCGTAACGCAAGCCGGTTTCGGCACGCAGGCGCGAGGTAAGCGGGTAACCGGCGGTGGCGAATGCCTCGACCCGGTTCTCGCTTACCGTCGCATCGTCGACGGGGAGGTCGATCCGCTCCTGCGTCGCGAGGTCGGTAAGTTCGACCTTGCTCTTGAGTGTATTGCGCGCGGCTTCCACGCCGAGCTCGAGATCGATCGAGGTGCCGAGCTTGCGCGAATACGTCGTGCGGCCAATCGTCTCGCGGCGCTCATCGTCGAGGAACTGCGAGAATCCATCGAGGACCGGCCCGGCAACGTCGAACGAGAACAGGTCGTCGTAACGCCGGTCGCGGCGGGTGTGGAGCACGACGATACCGATAGAGCCGCCGAGCAGCTTGAGAGTCGCATCGGCGCCGATTTCGAATTCGTCGGTCCGATAGTCCGACAGGAACACATCCTGCTGAGGTCCGCCGATCCCGTCCTGCCTACGGTCCTCGCGGTAATCAAACCCGGCGGCGCTGCGCTTGAGGTTGAAATGCGCCGCGTCCATCACGTCGCCGGTGTAGGCATAGGTTAGCGCTGCCGCATACTTCGGCTCGGCGATGGCGACGGACTTGTCGCGTTCGAAAATGAGCGCGCCGGTTGCGGCGTCCACGCGCCGGTCGTGGCCGACTTCGTCATAGGGGCCGTTCTGGTAGCTCCCCGACAGACCCAGGCTGTGCCGTCCCTGGACCAGCGTGGCCGAAGCATCGCCCGAGGCCGCAACGCGCCCCGCGAAGGTCCGCTCGAGCGCCACCTTGGCATTGCCCGACACGCCGTCGGTCGCGGAGAGGATGACGTTGGCGACCTGCACTTCGCCCGAATAGTCGCTGCCGAATTGCGCGCCCGGGCCGACCTCGATACGGATGACCCTGCTCGCTGGAATCCGTTCGAGCACCGCGACGAGATTGTCCGCCTTCGAACTCGGGCGCTTGCCGTTGATGACCACATTCCCCGCTGCCTGCGAGAAGCCGCGCACTTCGGCATTGCCGCTCTTCAATGCGAAGCCGGGAACGCGCAGGACCATGTCGAGGGCGTTACGCGGGGCAAATGTCTCGAAGAACGCGGCCTCGTAATTCGTTGACAGCGTGGCGGGGCCGACGCGATCGGTCGGCCCCGCCCCTTCGGCCCGAGGCTGTGGTTCGTCGGCATCCTGTGCCCGGGCGGCAGTCGGAAGCAGCATGGGGAAAGCGAGTGGCAGCGCGATCAAGTGCAGCGCCGATCCGAAACGCGCGGGGCGACGCATGTCAGTCGGCGATCCACTCGCGGCGAACCTCGACCCCGGCTGGCGCGTCGATGGCATCGACCTCGCGGTCGCGCTGCTGCCACGCACGATCGACTTCGGCGAGAGGATCATCTGCATCCGCAGCAACCGACCCGGCAGCAGGGTTTGCGGGCTCTCCGGTGGATGGCTGTGCCGCGACCACTGCGATGTGATCTTCGACACTGCGGCCGGCGAGAAAAGCCGCTGCTGCGATCGCAACGACGGAGGCGAGGCCGAATATCGACCTGCCGTGGGGAATGCCGGACCGAGAGTTCACTGGCAATTCTCCTTAGCAGCGCAATCGCGCAACAGGCCGCCGATGGCGGCCTGCTGTTCTTCGTCCAGGGGGGAATAGAGGTCGAGCAGCGCCCTGATCGCAGCGACTGGCGATCCGCCGAAGAAGACATCGGTGATCCGGTGTAGCCCATCCTCCACCATGTCGGTCTTGTCGAGTCGAACGCGGAAAGTGATGCATTCCTGCACCCGCCGCTCGGTCACCAGGTCCTTCTCGGCGAGACGCTTGAGCATCGTCCGCACGGCCGAAACGCTCGGCGCGCGTTCGAGATTGGCCCGAACCTCGCTGACGGTGGAATCCGGATTCATGCAAACGATGTCGAACACTTCTCTTTCCCGTGGTGCCAACGAATCGCGCATTATCCGACCTTTCATTTGGTAGCTACAATTGTTGCGTCCGAAGCGGTGTGCAATATTATTTCAGTTGCAAATGGAGATCACTTTCATTTTTTGTTGGCAAGAATGACTTTCAAGTCATTCTTGCCAACAAAACTTTCGCAGCGTTTCATTCTTAAATTCAGATAGATAGGCAAAATCTCTCGATCTGGCGTATTCCGGAAACGGTTCATCCGAGACGGAAGAGACGAGATCTATTCAGAGGTTTTATTCTTCTCTGTGTCGGGGGATTGGGCGAGTTGCCCAATTTACTGCGACAATTGCAAAGGAAACGAGAAATGGCCAAGAACAAGACTCCTGAGAGAACGACTGGCAAGGCGAAGAGCCTCGAATCCCTGATCGACGCGCAGCTCGACAGCATCGTCGTCGGCGGTTGGTCGCGTTCGGTGTTCAACCGCATCAGGCCCAACTGATCGCAGCCGCCCCGCGAGACACTTCGCGGGGCGGTCCCTTCTGCTCCCAATCTCAGGCCGCGCCATGATCCAGCTCGAAGAACGCCTATCCCGACCCGGCCACCGCACGCTCGCGGTGGTGCTCAAGGTTGCCGAGCGCTGCAACCTGGCGTGCACCTATTGCTATTTTTTCTTCGGCGGCGACGACAGCTATCTCAAGCACCCCGCGCTGATCTCGACGCAGACGGCGGAGGAGGTCGCGCGCTTTCTCGGCGATGCCGCGCGCGAGCACCGGCTTGAGCGGATTGAGGTCGCGCTGCATGGCGGCGAACCGCTGCTGCTCAAGCCCGCGCGGATGGCGCACCTGATCGCGGCGTTGCAGCACGCGATACCCGGCTCGTGCGAACTGGAGGTGGCGCTGCAGACCAACGGCGTGCTGATTGACGAGACATGGATCGACCTGTTCGAGGAATTCGATGTTGGCGTCGGCATCAGCCTCGACGGGCCACGAGCCGTCAACGATCTCGCCAGGCTCGACAAGAAGGGGCGTAGCAGTTTCGATGCCACCATCGCCGGTTGGCGCCTGCTGAAGCTTGCCGCGCGCGAGGGCAGGATCAAGGAACCCGGCATACTGTCGGTCTTCGCACCAACCACCGATGCCGCAACCATCGCCTTCTTCACCGAGGAGCTCGGAGCGCGGAACCTCAATTTCCTCCTCCCCGACATGTTCCACGACGCGCCTGAGGCCGACACCGCCGAAATCTACCGTGTCGGCCAGACGATGATCGACATCTTCGACGAATGGTCCGCCCGGTGCGATCCGGCGGTCAGGGTACGCTACATCAACGATGCGTTGCTCCCGATGATTGCCGCCATTCCGGCAAACTCGAGCCACAAATTCCGCGAGGACCTGTCGCGCGCAATGACCATCGCCTCGGACGGGACGATCTATGTCGAGGACACGATTCGCGGTGCCTTCGCGGGCGAGATGGACGAAACGCTCAACGTGGCGACCGCACATCTTGCCGACGTGCTCGGCCATGCTCACTGGGAAACGATCGCAGTTGCGGCCGAACAGCTGCCGGAAAAGTGTCAGGCCTGCCGATATCGCGAAATCTGCCAGGGCGGGCCGATGGTCTCCCGCTTCTCCAACGCTGCGGGCTTCGACAACCCCTCGCTCTACTGCGCCGCTCTCTATGATTTCCACCGCCATGTCGAGCGCGAGGTCGGCGCCGCCGGGCGCCTGCTCGCCCCTGCGGCATCCCCCATCGCCGAAGTGCGCGCCGTGGTCCCGATGCAAAACCCACAGGAGATGTCATGTCCGTCATGAGCAAGATTGAGGATCCGGTTGAGTTGCTGCTGGCGGAATGCTCGCTCCCAGGGGCCGGACCGCTTCCGAACCCGACCCCCGCCCTGACGCAGACATTGCTCGCGCTGGTTCGCGTGCTCTATCGCCGCGCCGCTCAGGGAGCAGGCGCCGGCGACGCCGTCCTGGCGAGCTCGATCGCGACGGCGCTTGCGCGGTACGATGCACGACAAGACCAGGAACGGTGCTACCGCCTCTGGACCCCGGCGATCGCGGAAACCTCGCGGCAGATCGAGCAGGGCAACAACTCCGCCGCCCTGCTGCAGGTCGCGATGATGCTAGCGGATGCCGACATGCTCGATCCGGCCGAAGTGCCGAACATCGCAACTTACGAGAGCGGGCCGGTTGATCGTCTGTGGCGCGGCGGCGGATTCAACGCTCGCGACGCTGCCGGTCGGGAAACGCCGATCGGGACCGTATGCCGCTGGTTCAAGCTGCCAGGTATGCGCGACAAATTCGTGCTCCCGACCCGCGAAGTCGTGATCGACAAGGCCGATGTCGAGATCGTCTGGCCGGCACCGGTCGATCACGGCGTGCCCGAATCGGTGATTGCGGAAGCGCGGGAGACGATGGCCGAGGCGGCGCGCTGGATCGCGGAAATCTCACCCGCGCACCTGGCCTGGGTCGATCGCCTGGTGTGCGGCTTTGCGATCACCGAAATGCCCGAAGACAGCGACCTCAGCAGCGGCTCCTACCGCAGCCGCCCCGGCGTGGTCCACATTTCGTTTCCGCTCGACCCGGTCATGGTTGCCGAAACGCTGATCCACGAATCCAGCCACCAGTATTTCCTGCTGCTGAATGGGGTGGTGCCGATGGTGCAGCCTGGTTCGACGACCGAGGTATTCTCGCCGATCAAGGGCTGCGACCGTCCGGTCGACCGCTGCACGCTGGCGCACCACGCCTGCTTCAACATCTGGGACTTCATGCGGCGCGGGGTGTCGAGCCGCTACGGCGACGAGGCGCGCCAGTCGATGGAGCTCATGGCGGGCTTTACCGACGTGCTGGGCCGCAACATTCAGGCGAGTGGATGCCTCACCGACGAAGGGGCCCGATTCGTCGGGTCGCTGCAATCGATCTTCACTGCCGCCGAGCCGGCTCGCGCATGAGGCGAGAACCGATCTTCCGCGCCGCGGCGCTGGAGGCGCAGGCCTATGGCGAGATTGGCGAGCCGCGCATCCATCTCCCGCGATGGATGATGCGCGGCGCTTTGCTGCTGCTCCTTGCGCTCGCCGCGACCGTCTATGTTGCGCTTACACTGCCCATCGAACTGCACGACAGTGAGTGCGAGAAGGCGCGGATAGACGGAGCGAAAGCGGGGGATTGCACCCCACACGAGATCCGCCCGGCGCGCGACTTGCTGTTCGACCGGTCGCGGGGCGGTTCATGAGTGTTCTCGGCGCAATCCGAGGCGACCGGCGCAAGGCGAAAGTCGAAGTGGTACTCCACCCCTCGACGACCGACTGCGGGATCGCGAGCCTCAAGATGGTACTTGGCACATTCGGGATCGAAGCGACGCTGGCGGAAGTGCGTGCATCGACGCTCTATACTTCCAGCGGAGTGACGGTCGGCAACATCATCAAGACCGCGAAGCGCTTCGGCCTCGATGCACGCGCGGTGCGGGCCGAGCTCGACCAGCTCGACCAGCTGCAACTTCCCGCGATCCTGCACTGGAACTTCAACCATTTCGTCGTCCTCGAACGGCTCGACGGCCGGTCAGCGCAGATCATCGACCCGAGCCTCGGCCGCCAGCGCATCGATCTCAACGAACTGTCGCGCCGCTTCACCGGCGTGGCGGTCGAATTCGAACGGTCGGAGACGCTGCCGGATCGCCCTTCGGGCGTCGTACCGTCTCCGGTGCGCCCGTTCTTGCCGAACCTGCGCGGGCTCGTGACGCTGTCGGTGCTGGCCTTCGCGATCGCGCTGTTTTCGCAGACGCTCGTCATCCTCGCGCCGGTGTGGATGGCGAGCCTTGTCGACAACATCGACGCGCCGGGCATGATCGATGCGCTGCCCGGTGCAGCCGCCATCGTCATCGCCATGATCGCCTTCGCCGCGCTGGCGGAAATCGCCCAGCGCGAGCTGCTTCTGCGGGTCGGGATCATGGCCAGCATGAGTTCGAGCAAGAAGCTGGTCGACCATCTGTTCCGGCTAACCTACGGCTTTTTCGGCGCACGGCGGATCAACGACCTGGTCTCGCGCATCGGCCACATCCGCGACATTCGCGATCTCGTGGTCGAGCAAGGCATCCCGGCCGCGATTGACCTTCTGTTCGGGATCATCGCCTTGATCGTCCTGTTCCGCTTCAGCGTGTTTTTTGGTGCGATCAGCGTGGTCATGCTCGGTATCTATTTCCTGCTGCGTTTCCGCCTGCTGTCGCTCAATGCGCAACTCCACCAGGACCAGATTCGTGCCGACGCAACCGAGATGGGGCACTTGATCGAGAACCTCCGCGGGATACTCACCCTCAAGGCCGCCAACATCGAGCCGCAGCGACTGTCGATCTGGCAGTCGGCGCTGCACCGCGGCGGGTTGGCATCGCTGCGGATGCGGCGGCTCGAAACTGCGGTCGCCTCGGCCCGCTTTTCGATTTCGGCGATCGACCAGCTCGGTATCGTGGTGGTCGGAATCGTGCTCGTCGCGTCAGACCGCCTTTCGCTCGGAGTTCTGATCGCGGTGCTGATGATCCGCCAGCAGCTCTACGACCGGATGCTGACCCTGTTCGACCGGATGGCCAACCTCGCGCTGCTGAACATGTATGCCTATCGCCTCGCGGACGTCACGGGGGAGCCTGCGGGCCTGGCGTGGGACAGGGGTGGATCGACCAGCTTCCCAGCGCACGCCCGCGTCCTGAGGCTTGAGGATGCAAGTTTTCGCTACGCCGACGAGGCACCGCTCGTGATCGACCATGCGAGCCTGATTCTCGCTCCCGGCGCGATGGTGGCGATCAGGGGACCATCGGGCGAGGGCAAGTCGACTCTGCTCAAGGTCCTGCTCGGCATCATCGAACCGGAATGCGGCCGCGTCACTATCGATGGCTCTCCGCTCGACTCCGCAGGGTTTCGTTCGTTGCGGGACCGCTCCGGGGTCGTGCTGCAGGGTGAACAGCTATTCTCCGGGACGATCCTCGAAAACATCACCTGGTTCGGATGCGACCGCGATCTCGAACGGGTCGAGGAATGCGCGCGCATGGCCTGCATTCACGAGGACATAGAGCGCCTGCCCATGGGGTACTTCACCCCGATCAACGAGGGTATCTGCAACTTTTCGGGCGGGCAGATCCAGCGCATGCTCCTGGCCCGAGCATATTTCCGCGAGCCGCAATTCCTGTTCCTGGATGAAGCGACGTCTGCGCTCGACCCCGCGCTCGAGGAACGCGTCGTCGCGGCGATCGAGGCGCACCCGGCGGCCAAGCTCTGCGTCTCGCACCGCAGCCTCATGCTCGAGCGCGCGGACATCGTCTATCGCATGGAGGACGGCGGCCTCGTCATGGAACGCAACAGCGGTGCGGTGTCCGCCTTCCCCGCCGACGCCAGGGTCGCACCCATGACCCGTCACGTCTGACCGGGGCACGAGAGGAGAGCACACGATGTTTACCCAGTTGCGCGAAGCGCTCGAATGGCGAGGCCCGATGCCCGAAACTGCGGCCCTGCGCCGCAATCTCGAGGATAATGCAGCACGGCGCTACGGCAAATTCGCTGGCGACACTGCCCGGCTCGTCCCCGAAGAACGCGAGCGGCTCGAAGCGGCTGCAAAGCGGCTCGACCCGGCCGTTCGCGTCGCGTGCATTTCCGCCCCTCAGGGTATCTTCGCCAGCAGTTCGGTTTGCGCGCCAGACGATGCGCTCGAATTCTTCGAGGGCGCGTTCGCAGTAGCCGAGATCGAAGCGGGGAGGAATGCCGACCCGGTCGCGAGCGAGATCTGGTCGGCCAAGGGCGAACGGGCCTATCGGCGACAGGAACCGGAGGGTGACGGCTCTCCGGGCGAATGGATGCTTGCCTATGCAGCGCCGGTCATCGACGGCTATTTGCCGGTCGACATGCAGAGCCCGGCGACGCAGGGGCAGATTCCCGGCGTGGATTGCGGCGCGGACCCGATTTCGGAAGACGAGCAGCATGACATCTTCACCCTGCTCGGCCGCTCACACGCGCTGATCGAGGAAGGTGCCCCTCAGGCCCGCCAGTTTCTCGAGGATTTTGCGCGGGTGATCGTCGCGCGCAATTCCGCGGCCGATCCCGGGTTTCACTCGGCAGGGGCGCGTCTCACCGCGGGTCGCATGGTCATGACCAACCCGCTGTTTGCGCGCGACAAGCCGGAACTCGTGACCGACGGGCTGGTGCACGAATCGATCCATTGCGCAATCGACCATTGCGAATTCGTCCGTCCGATCCTCAACGTGGTGCAGACCGACGCGACGATCGTGTCGCCGTGGACCGGTAAACTGCTGGACCTCAACACGTTCATCCATGCCAGCTTTGTCTGGTACGGCCTGGTCAACTTCTGGACCCGGGCGACCGAACGGGTCGTCAATCCCACTGCAGGGGCGTGCGAAATGCTGGCGACCGCGCAGCGCGGATTCTCGGTCTCGCGGCCTGGCGAGCTCATCGCTCCGTTCGAGGATCTGCTCAATCCGGACGTGGTGCAGGCGGTCAACCAAATGAAGGTAGCTGCCTGACGCACCGCCAACGTGGACGGGGCTGAGGCTCAGCGCTGTTCGTCGCCCGGGATCGTAAAGAAGCCGGAGATCGACGCGCGGAACGCTTCGCCGGCGGAGGGCTCGACCCGCTTGACCATGTGGCGGATGCCCGAACGGAATACGACGAGACGATTGGGTTTGGGCGCCAGATAGTATCCGTCCCCCAGCGCAGGATCGCGCGCCATGCTGATCGGGGAATAGAAGTCGTCGTGGGCCATGCTGGCGCACGACGTCGCTCCCCCTTCCTCGGCACCCTCCGCGGTGGCCGGTGACTGCAACAGCAGCTCGCCGCCCCAGCTGTCGCGCCATTGCGGGTGGACGTAGTAGATGAATGCCGCCGAATGTCCCTTGTCCGCATGCCAGCCAAGGGCACAGCCGGGCGGATAGAGCGAGCAGTTGAAAGACAGGTGCGACCAGGGCGCGAAACCGCCTGCAACGGTCCGGAACCTTTCGTCGGCAAACATCGCCTGAAACAATCGCATGAGCGGATTTTCCGATATCCCGCCGCTCGGCGGGACGTCCGACGCCGGCTCCTCATGAATGCGGAGGTAATGGCCGCTCGAAATCCAGCTTTCGCCGTCGGTCAGTCGGTAGACCCGCGTCAATCCGCCGTCATGTACGCGGTCGAAGCTTTGCGCGCTGAAGAATTCCCACAATGCCGCGTGATCCTGCTGCGGCAGGAGATTGTCGGCTACAAAAATAGAATCGTGGAGCGAAGACATTTGGATGGCGAGATTCCTTTGCCGAATGTGAAGGCTCGCCCGTGCCGACCCTTGATTCTCGAGGATACAGTGGCAACAAATATCGGTAAAGAACTCAATATACTTGAACGGTACTGTCAAGATGATCGGAACTCGTCTCCGATTGGCAGAGCTATAGGTTTCGCACCGCCAGTCCATCCTCTGAAGGTCTGCCGTTGGTCAAGGCAGTAGAGCGGGTGGCCGTGTAGATCGGTGAGCGGGATAGAGGTTGACCTGAGGGGCTGCGAAGCGAACGGGTTATGAATAGCCGCACGCTTCCCAAGACGCTCGAACAGAAACGCGTCCGTCCTGCTTCGCAAAATCAACTGCGGCAAAAACCCGGAAAAGCGAAGGAAATTTGCCCGTCCTGACAGAGACTGCGCATTCGAAGAAAATCTGGGACTGCGTGGTGAGCCGTGCTGGGTTCGAACCAGCGACCTACTGATTAAAAGTCAGTTGCTCTACCGACTGAGCTAACGGCCCCCACGGGGTCGGACGCGGGGCCGCGTGGGGCCGCACTGTCCGGGCGCTCACCTAGGCAGGGGGCTGGGCTTGGTCAAGCGGGCATTGAGCTGGCGGAGCGAAAGTCCGCTCAGCGGATCGCGCCAGTCGTCAGCGATCTGCGCCGCCGGGCCGAGCACGAAGCTGCGCTCCCGGAATTCGGGGTGGGGGATCGTCAGGCCCGAACTGATGCAC
>JBGSPZ010000049.1:0-8218 GCA_041738375.1 Parerythrobacter sp.
GCTTTCGCGCTCGCGCGCCGCGCTCTCCGCCACCGCCAGCAGCAGGTCGGCATTCTCGAACAGCTTCGCCCGGTTGCGCTCAAGCGCGTCCAGCGCGCCCGCACAAATCAGCCCTTCGAGCTGGCGCGAATTCATGCTGCCCTTGGGCAGGCGCTCGAACAGGTCCTTGAGGGTTTCAAACCAGCCGCGCGCCTCGCGCTCGGCGACCAGCGCCTCCATCGCCTTCTCGCCGACGTTGCGGATCCCGGCAAGTGCATAGCGCACGGCATAGCCGTCATCGGTCTGCTCGACGGTGAACTCGGCCTCGGAGCGATTGACATCGGGCGGCGCGATCTCGATCCCGTGGCGGCGCGCATCGTCGACGAACAGCGCCAGCTTTTCCGACTGGTGCATGTCGAAACACATCGATGCGGCGTAGAATTCATGCGGGTAATGCGCCTTGAGCCACGCGGTCTGGTAGGCGAGCAGCGCATAGGCGGCGGCGTGCGACTTGTTGAAGCCGTATCCGGCGAATTTGTCGATCAAATCGAACAGCTCGGACGCCTTCCGCGCGTCGATGTCGGACTCGGATTTGCAGCCTTCGATGAAGCGCGCGCGCTGCTTGTCCATCTCGGCCTGGTTCTTCTTGCCCATCGCGCGGCGCAAGAGGTCGGCATCGCCGAGCGAATATCCGGCGAGGATCTGCGCCGCCTGCATCACCTGTTCTTGGTAGACGAAGATGCCGTAGGTTTCGGCAAGGATGCCTTCGAGCTTCGGGTGCGGATACTCGATCGGCACTTCGCCCGCCTTGCGTTTGCCGAAAAGCGGGATGTTGTCCATCGGGCCGGGCCGGTAGAGCGAGACAAGCGCGATGATGTCCTCGAACTTGGTTGGCTTCACCGCGGTCAGCGTGCGGCGCATCCCTTCCGATTCCAACTGGAACACGCCGACCGTGTTGCCCGATTTGAGCAGCTGGAACACCGCCGGATCGTCCCACGCCAGCGCGCCGAGATCTACTGCGATGCCGCGCTTCTCGAGCAGCTTCACCGCCTTTTGCAACACCGACAACGTCTTGAGACCGAGGAAGTCGAACTTGACCAGCCCGCTGCTCTCGACATTCTTCATGTCGTATTGCGTCACCGGCATGTCCGAGCGCGGATCGCGGTAGAGCGGCACCAGCTGGGCGAGCGGCCGGTCGCCGATCACCACGCCTGCCGCGTGAGTCGAGCTGTTGCGCGGAAAGCCTTCCAGCTGCATCGCGAGATCGACCAGCCGCTTGACCTCGTTGTCGTTCTCGTACTCGCGGCGGAAATCGGCCGCCCCGTTGAGCGCGCGCGGCAGCGTCCACGGATCGGTCGGGTGGTTGGGCACCATCTTGCACAGCCGGTCGACATGGCCGTAGCTCATCTGCAGGATGCGCCCGGTATCGCGCAGCACCGCGCGGGCCTTCAGTTTGCCGAAGGTGATGATCTGCGCGACGTGGTCGTGGCCGTATTTCTGCTGCACATAGCGGATCACCTCGCCGCGCCGCGTTTCGCAGAAGTCGATATCGAAGTCGGGCATCGACACACGTTCGGGGTTGAGGAAGCGCTCGAACAGCAGCCCCAGCCGGATCGGATCGAGATCGGTGATGGTGAGCGCCCAGGCGACCAGCGAGCCCGCACCCGAGCCGCGCCCCGGCCCCACCGGGATATCGTGATCCTTCGCCCATTTGATGAAATCGGCAACGATCAGGAAGTAGCCGGGAAAGCCCATCTGGTTGATCACCCCGACCTCGAATTCGAGCCGGTCGAAATAGGTCTGGCGCTCGTCCGGCGACATCTCGCCATATGGCGCGAGCCGTGCATCGAGTCCCTTGCGCGCGTCCTCTGCAAGCAACCGTGCCTCGGCTTCGAGGTCGCCGGCGAGGCTGGGCAAGATCGGATCGCGATGAGGGGGCGCGTAGGCACAGCGCTGCGCGATGACCAGAGTATTGGCGATGGCTTCGGGCAGGTCGGCGAAAGCCTCCTGCATCATTCGCGCCGACTTCACCCACGCCTCGCGGTTCGATCGCGGGCGATCTTCGGCCTCGATATGGGTCGAACCGGCGATGCACAGCATCGCGTCGTGCGCCGAGTGCATATGTGGCTCGGCAAAATTGGCCGGATTGGTCGCGACCAGCGGCAGGTCTCGCGCATAGGCGAGATCGACCAGCGCCTCCTCAGCCGCCTGCTCGCCCGCGTCCCCGCGCCGCGCGAGTTCGATATAGAGCCGTCCGGGGAAAAGCAGTTCCAGCTTGTCGAGCAGCGCTTCGGCTGCGTCGGCCTGGCCGTTGGCGAGCAGGTCGGTCAACGCCCCTTCGCCCGAGCCGGTCAGCGCGACCAGCCCCGCGGAACGACCTTCCAGATCCGCCAGCCTGACATGCGGGGCAAGCTCCAGCGGACGGTCGAGATGCGCCTTCGAGACGAGATGGCACAGATTGTCGTAACCCGCCTCGTCCTGCGCATAGAGCGGCAGGTAGTCGACCTGCCGGCCGCTGTCGTCACGCGCGACACCCAGCAAGGTGCCGATGATCGGCTGCACCCCCTCCGCCATGCAGGCGGAAGCGAACATGACTGCGCCGTAAAGGCCGTTGCGGTCGGCGATAGCGATGGCTGGGAACCCGCGTTCCTTGGCCAGCTTGGCAATGTTCTTCGGGTCGATTGCCCCTTCGAGCATCGAGTAGGACGAGAGAACGCGCAGCGGGACGAAGGGGGCGTAGGCCATCGCGGCACTATGGTGGGCGTAACGGGATTCGCCAACAGCCCCGAGGCAGTTTCCCCACCAACGTCATCCCAGCGAAAGCTGGGATCGGTTTCGAAGTTGCGCCAGTCCGGACGCGATCCCAGCTTTCGCTGGGATGACGATTACTCTGCCGTTTCCGCCCTCGCCGCCGCTATCTTGCGCCGGGTGTCGCGAATGCTCGACCATGCGCCATAGACGATCAGCACGGCGAGGAATATCCACACCCACAGCGGGATGTTCCGACCGGCGATGGCAAGATAGATATAGGCCGAAACGAAGCAGAAGCCCGCACACAGCGTCGGCAGGACCGTGGACTTCCCTGCCCTGGCGCGCCGAACCAACCAGCCGATCGAGAGAATGAAGAAAGGGATCGCCCCCACATAAATCCCGCCGAAGATATAGGGATTCACTCCGTATTCCGCGCCGAGCGAGAGAAACCACTGGTTGATCGATTCAAGCATTCCGCCCTCCTAGCCTCGGGCCGCTATTCGCAGCATCGCGCGGCGCGGTTACAGCAGCTTCTCGATATCCTTGGCGATCCGCTCCGGCGTGTCCTGCGGCGCGTAGCGTTTCACCACATTGCCCTCGCGGTCGATCAGGAACTTGGTGAAGTTCCATTTGATCGCTTTCGATCCCATCAGGCCGGGAGCCTCGCCCTTCATCCAGTCGAACAGCGGGCTGGCATTGTCCCCATTGACGTCGACCTTCTTCATCAGCGGGAAGGTGAGCCCGAAATTGACCTCGCAGAACTGCTCGATCTCGTCCTGATTGCCCGGTTCCTGACCGCCGAACTGGTTGCAGGGAAACGCCAGCACCTCGAAACCCCGGTCCTTGTACTGCTGGAAGACCGCCTCCAGCCCCTTGTATTGCGGGGTGAAACCGCATTTGCTCGCGGTGTTGACCACCAGCAGAACCTTGCCCAGCTTGTCGGACATGTCGAGCGCCGTCCCATTGGAGCTCTCGACAGTGAAATCGGCAATCGTGCTCATGGCAAATCTTCCCTTTGCGCCAGCGCCATGATCTCGCCGACGTTGATGGTGCCCCCGCCGCTGTCGATCACCAGCCGCGCCCGGTCGTTCGCCGACATTGCGGCGACTTTGCGCACGAGAGCACCCAGAGTGCTCTTTTCGACAGTGCGGAAATGATAGTGCAGGTCCGACCCGGAATCATCGCGTTCCAGCAAAGTAGCGGAAGCATCCCAGTCGATGGCTTGCATGCGGGCCGACCCTTTCAGCACAATTGAACGCGCCTATTGGCACGCCGACATTGAGCGGGCAAGCGATCCAAGCTGCCTCAATCGCGTTTGCGCGGCTTGGAGATGAAATCGAAGCTGGGTGCCCAGTTGGCGCCATGGTCGTAGGAAACCTCGCCGAATTGCTGGACCCAACCGTTGGGGTTGCGCGTATAGGTCATTCGCACGAGCCCATGCTTTCCAGGTCCGCCGATATCGTGCCAGTACCCGGTAAGCACCATCCCGTCGGCCACCTTTCCACCGACGAAGTCGACCCTCCCGGGAGAGCTGCCGATCCAGGTCTGGTGCCAGCGACCGGAAACAGGATCGAGGCTGCTGAGGCTGCCTCCGCCGCCAACGGTGAGAGGCATCCAGTTTTCACGGATGGCGCAGCCGCTGTAGAGCCTCTCGATCTTGCTCTCGGCGACCTTGTTGGTGCTGCCATTGGGATAGACGTCCCATTCGCCGACCCAGAAATCGAATTCCGCATGCTGCGGCGTATCGCAGGCCGGGAGAGCAGGCGAGGGAGCGGCGGGCGCAGCCGCTTGCAGGAGGATCGAAGCCAGGGCACCGGATATCATGGCAGGTATCTCCTCCGTCAGTCGAGCACGCCCTCGTGCAGCCTTACCACACGGTCCATCCGGCTCGCCAGCCGCTCGTTGTGAGTCGCCACCAGAGCCGCGCTGCCTTCGCCCCGGACCAGCTCGAGGAACTGGGCGAGCACCTTGTCCGAGGTGTGTTCGTCGAGATTTCCGGTCGGCTCGTCTGCCAGCACCAGTTGCGGGCGATTGGCCAGCCCGCGCGCCACCGCGACACGCTGCTGCTCGCCGCCCGAAAGCTGGCTCGGCCGGTGGGTCAAACGCCCGGACAGACCGAGCGATCCGAGCAATTGTTCGGACCGGGCCGTCGCCTCCGGAGTCGGGACACCATTGATCAGTTGCGGCAGGTTCACATTCTCGACTGCGGTGAAATCGGGCAGCAGATGGTGGAACTGGTAGACGAAGCCGAGATGCGTCCGGCGCAGATTGGTCCGTCCGTCCGACGGCAGCGAACTTGCGTCCACCCCGCCGATCTCGATCCTGCCGCCGAAGCCGCCTTCGAGCAGGCCGACTGCCTGCAACATGGTCGACTTGCCCGAGCCCGACGGGCCGAGCAGCGCGACAATCTCGCCTGGCATGATGGTCAGGTCGACCCCGCGCAGCACCTTGATCGTTTCGCCGCCCTGCTCGAAACTACGGGTCAGACCGGTAAGTTTGACGACGGAGTTACTCATAGCGCAGCACCTGCACCGGGTCGGTTTTGGCCGCCTTCAGCGCGGGATAGAGCGTTGCCAGCAGGCACAGCCCCAGGGTCAGCAAGGCGATGCTGGCCACTTCGACAACATCGACCCGCGCAGGCAGTTCGGTCAGGATGCGCACCTCGGGGTTCCACAGTTGCGCGCCGGTAAGCCACTGGATGCCCTCGACGATCGGTTGCCGGAAGGCGAGCAGCAGGAAGCCCAGCACCAGCCCCGCCCCGGTGCCGATCGCGCCGACGATGAAGCCGGTAGTGACGAATATCTTGAGCACGCTTCGCCGCGTCGCGCCCATCGTGCGCATGATCGCGATGTCGCGGGTCTTGGCGCGCACCAGCATCACCAGCGACGAAAGGATGTTGAACGCCGCGACGACGACAATGATCGACAGCGCGAAGAACATCGCCACCCGCTCGACCTCCAACGCTTCGAAGATCGAGGAATTGATTTCCTTCCAGCTCGAGACGACCGCGCGGCTTTGCAGCTTCGCTTTCACCGGGGCCATGATCTGGTCCACCCGGTCGGGATCTTCGGTCTGGACCTCGATCATGCCGATCTTGTCGCCGCTCAGCAGCAGCGTCTGCGCATCGGGGATCGGCATGATGACGAAGGCCTGGTCGAATTCGTAGATGCCCGTCTCGAGCAATCCCGCGACCTCGTAGCCGATCTGGCGGGGCACGGTACCGAACGGGGTGGTTCGCCCCTGCGGATTGATGATGGTGATCGTGCTGCCGAGGTTGGCGCCGATATTCTCCGCCAGCCGCGCGCCGATGATGACCTTGCTGGCGCCGGGCTTGAGGTCGCTTGCCTGACCGGCGATCAGATCTTCCTGCAGCGCGGCGATATCCTCTGCAGTGTTGCCGCGCATGACGATCCCTTCGACGCGGCCATTGAAGCTGGTCAGCAGCGGCTGTTCGATCAGCGGGGAGGCTTCGGTCACGCCCTCGGTGGCGCGGATTTCCTTGAGCACGCCCTGCCAGTTGTCGAGCCTTCCGCCATAGGCCTGAACGATGGCATGGCCGTTCAAGCCGACGATCCGGTCGAGAAGTTCGCCGCGAAACCCGTTCATCACGCTCATCACCGTCACCAGCATGGCGACGCTCAGCATCACCACCACCACGCTGATCCCTGCGACCAGCGCAATGAAGGCCTCGCTGCGCCCTGGTAGCAGGTAGCGTTTGGCGATCGTCCGTTCGAAATTGGAAAGCAGCAAGATGGGCGAAATCCGCAATTGTGGCAAAGCTGCCGCTCCGATAGTCAGCCTTTCCTGTCGCTGCAATGAAATTGGCGCGACAGTCCCCCGACCGGGCCCGCCCGCCCTTGTAATCTCGCTGCAACATCGCCATTGACGCGCACGACAGCAGCGCAGCCCAGCGCTGGCAGGACAGGCACGGGCGATCGGCAATGAATGTGACGGACCCTTTCAGGGACGCGGACGGCGACAAGCTGCGCGAAGAGTGCGGCATTTTCGGTGCGATCCGTTCCGACCAGTCGTCCGCCCTAACAGCGCTAGGCCTGCACGCCCTGCAGCATCGCGGGCAGGAAGCCGCCGGGATCACCAGTTTCGACGGGGCCACTTTCTTTTCGCGCCGCGGGCTCGGACACGTGGCGGAGAATTTCTCGACCCCGCAGCAACTCGGCGAATTGCCCGGATTCATGGCGGCGGGCCATGTCCGCTACTCCACGACCGGTGGCTCCGGCCTGCGCAACGTCCAGCCGCTTTATGCCGATCTCGCCAGCGGCGGGTTCGCTGTGGCGCACAACGGCAATTTCTCGAACGCGCAGGCGTTGCGTGACGATCTGGTCAGCCGGGGCGCAATCTTCCAGTCGACCTCCGATACCGAAGTCATCATCCACCTCGTCGCGACCAGCCGCTACCCGACCATGATCGACCGGTTCGTCGACGCGCTGCGGATGGTCGAAGGCGCCTATTCGCTGATCGTGATGACGCCCGAGGGAATGATCGCCTGCCGCGACCCGCTGGGTATCCGGCCCCTGCAGATGGGCAAGCTCGGCGATGCGGTGGTGTTCGCCAGCGAGACGGTGGCGTTCGACGTCGTCGGGGCTGAATTCACCCGCTCGATCGAACCGGGCGAACTGGTCAAGGTCGGGTTCGACGGCAAGGTCGAATCGCTCCGCCCGTTCGGCAACCACGCCCCGCGCCCGTGCATATTCGAGCATGTCTATTTCAGCCGCCCGGATTCGATCTTCGACGGGCGCAGCGTCTATGCGGCGCGCAAGGCGATCGGCGAGCAGTTGGCGATCGAAAGCCCGGTCGAGGCGGACCTGGTGGTACCGGTGCCCGACAGCGGCGTTCCGGCGGCGATCGGCTATGCCCAGCAATCGGGGGTGCCGTTCGAACTGGGCATCATCCGCTCGCACTATGTCGGGCGCACATTCATTCAGCCCGGCGACGGCGCGCGCACCTCCAGCGTGAAGCGCAAGCACAATGCAAACCGCGGCCTGGTCGAGGGCAAGCGGATCGTGCTGATCGACGACAGCATCGTGCGCGGCACCACCTCGCTCCAGATCGTCGAAATGATGCGCGAAGCGGGGGCGAGCGAGGTCCATTTCCGCGTCGCCAGCCCGCCGACCGCGCACAGCTGCTTCTACGGGGTCGATACGCCCGAGCGCTCGAAGCTGCTCGCCGCACGGATGGATGTCGAGCCGATGCGCGAATTCATCAAGGCCGACAGCCTCGCTTTCGTGTCGATCGACGGGCTTTATCGCGCGGTGGGGGGAATGCCGCGCAATTCGGCCTGCCCGCAGTTCTGCGACGCCTGCTTCACCGGCGAGTATCCTACCTCGCTGACCGACCTGGCGCACAAGCAGTCGGCGGACGCACAACTCTCTTTCGACAAGGTAGCCTGAATGACCGAAGCCAGACCGCTCGAGGGGCGCATTGCGCTCGTAACCGGCGCGAGCAAGGGCATCGGTGCCGCGACCGCGCA
>JBGSPZ010000050.1:0-2625 GCA_041738375.1 Parerythrobacter sp.
AACACCAGCATCGCGGTCGCCCCGGCGGCGAGGTAGAGTTCCTGCCGCTGTTCGAGCGTGGTCAGCCGGAACGGCGGGAGATCGGGCTTGAAGAAGCCCACCGGATGCGGGTCGAAGGTCGCGACCACGCTCGGCCGCCCTTCCTCGCGCGCCCAGCGGATCGCCTCGCCCGCCACCGCTTGGTGGCCCTTGTGGAAGCCGTCGAAATTGCCCAGCGCAATCACCGCGCCGCGCAAGCTGTCGGGCATGAGGTCGCGATGGTCGAGCCACCTCATCGCGCGGCACTTTTCAGCGGCTTGAGGCCTTCGGCCAGCACGCGCACCGCATTGCCGCCCATCGCTGCGCGGATTTCTTCCTCGTTGAAACCTTCGTCGATCAGCGCCTGCGTCACCTGGGTCAGCTCGCTGGTGTCGAAGCGCACGGTGACCGCGCCGTCGTAATCGCTGCCGAGCGCGACATGCTCGATGCCAACCAGATCGCGGATATGCTTCATCGCCTTGGCGGTGGCACGGGGCGAGGTGCTGCACACCGCGCCCTCCCAGTACCCGACACCGATGATCCCACCGGTTTTGGCGACCCCGCGGATCTCGTCGTCGGTGAGGTTGCGGTTGACCTTGCAGGTCGCCTGCACCCCGCCGTGGCTGGAGACCACCGGGCGGCGCGCGATGGCGAGGATATCGGCGACGCAGGCGTGGCTGCAATGCGCGATATCGACCACCATGCCCATGTCTTCCATCCGCCGGATCGCGGCGCGGCCCTTGTCGGTCAGCCCGCCCTTCTCCAGCCCGTGCATCGACCCGGCGAGGTCGTTGTCGAAGAAATGCGTCAGCCCCGCCATCCGCATCCCGGCGGCATAGAGCACGTCGAGATTGTCGAGATCGCCTTCGAGGCTTTGCAGCCCCTCGGCGCTGAACAGCGCGCCGGTGGCGGCGCTATCGGTCCGGCGGCGGGCGAGCAGTGCGCCGATATACTGCGGCTGGCGGACCAGCGCGAGCGCGCCTTCCGACTCTCTTGCTGCCGTTTCGAGCTTCTCGGCGTGGTAGAGCGCGCGTTCGAGCAGGCTGCCCCAGGTCCTGAGCGGCTGGAGCTGGCCGATCACCAGCAGGGTGATGTTGTCGCTGTCTGCCCCATTGGCGTCGTAGTTCTGGTTCTTCGGCGTCTTGGTCACGCTGGAGAACACCTGCAGCGCGACATTGCCGTCCTGCAAGCGCGGCAGGTCCATCTGGCCGCGGGAGGCGCGATCGGTGAGGTCGCGGTCCCACAGCAGCGTGTCCGAATGCAGGTCGACGATGATCAGCGTCTTGTGCAGCCCGCGCGCCTCGTCGGACACCGCGATCAGCGGCTCGCCGTCGATCCGGTTCATCGATTCCTCCGCCCAGCGCGGGGCGAACAGGAAGAAGGCACCGAGACCGACAATCAGCAGGGCGAGCAGGCCAAGGGCGATCTTGCGGATCATTGCGCGGTCTCCGGGTCTTGGCGTCGATAGGTGACGAAGCTGTAGGCGGGCAGGCCACCTTCTGCAGGATGGTCCTCGCGCGCGACAGCATCCCATTCCGCGCCGAGCGGCGGCATGAAAGTGTCGCCGTCATACTCGGCATGAACCTCGGTCACTTCGATCCGATGCGCGATCGGACGGAAGGCATCGTACACTGCCGCGCCGCCGATAATCGCCACGTCGTTTTCCGGACCGTTCGTCTTGGCAATCGCCAGCGCTTCTTCGACCGAGCGCGCGATATCCGCCCCCTCGGGTTCCCAGTCGTGCCGCCGGGTGAGCACGATATGCCGCCGCTCCGGCAATAGCCCCGAAAGGCTTTCGAAGGTCTTGCGACCCATGATCATCGGCTTGCCCAAGGTCAGCCCCTTGAATCGCTTCAGATCCGCCGGGATATGCCACGGCAGCTGCCCGTCGCGCCCGATCGTGCCGTTCGCCGCGCGCGCATAGATCAGGAAAATTTCGCCGCTCACCCGAAGGTGACCCGCGTCACATGCCCCATCTTGCGCCCCTCCCGCGCCTTGGCCTTGCCGTAGAGGTGCAGATGCGCAGTGGGGTCGGCGAGGCATACTTCAGCGCCGCTCGCATCCTTGCCGACAATGTTGGTCATTTCGACCGTGCTTGCGATGGTCGCGGTATCGCCCAGCGGCAGGCCGCAGATCGCGCGGATGTGGTTCTCGAACTGGCTGGTGGCCGCGCCTTCGATCGTCCAGTGGCCCGAATTGTGCACCCGCGGCGCCATTTCGTTGAACACCGGCCCTTCGCGCGTAGCGAAGAATTCGAGCGTCAGCACCCCGACATAGCCGAGGGCATGGGCGACTTTGGCGGAGAGCTCGCGCGCCTTCGCGACCTGCGCCTCCACCACCGGCCCCGCCGGCCAGATCGATTGCGACAGGATGCCGCCGAGATGCACGTTGCGCGTCGAGTCCCAATAACGGATTTCGCCGTCCCGCCCGCGCACGAGGATGACGGAGAACTCCGCCTCGAATTCGACGAATGCTTCGTAGATCGTCGGCATATCGGGCAGGCGCATCCCCTCGGCGTCGCGCACGCTGTCGATCCGCCACTGGCCCTTGCCGTCGTAACCGTCGCGGCGGGTCTTGAGGATGCCGGGCGCGCCCAGCCGGTCGACC
>JBGSPZ010000083.1:0-4789 GCA_041738375.1 Parerythrobacter sp.
GCTGGGCATCCCGTGGATCACTTCGCGCGCGGCGTCCTTGTCGCCGGGGTAGCCCGCATCACGAATCCAGTCGGCCAGACAATTGCGGCAGAAGCCTGCCAGCCCCATCAGCTCGATGTTCTGCGCGTCATGTCGATGGCGCAAGTGGCGCACCAGCCGGCGGAAGGCGGCGGCGGCCTGCGCATCATCGAGGCTGTCGAGCGGATCGGCATTGCTATTCATCGCGGCTTTTCCTTGAGTTGAAAAACGGGTGTGCCATAGGCGACCCTAACTAGGGATCACCAAAAATGTCACGACGCGATCAGTCACGGATCGACCCGCGCGGCCGCAAGGTCAAAATTCTCGCCACCATCGGACCCGCCAGCCGCTCGCCCGAGATGCTTGAGCGCTTGGTGCGGGCGGGGGCCGATGCCTTCCGCCTCAACATGAGCCACGGTGCGCACGCAGATCACGAAGCCGCTGTCCATGCGATCCGGGCGCTCGAAAAGCAGTTTGCCCGCCCGATTGCGATCCTCGCCGACCTGCAAGGTCCCAAGCTGCGCGTCGGCACGTTCAAGGATGGTCAGGCGGTGATCCGCCATTCGGGCCACTTCGTGCTCGACCGGGACGAGACCCCCGGCGACGAAAACCGCGTCTGCCTGCCGCATCCCGAACTGTTCGGCATCATGGAGCGCGGACAGCGTCTGCTGATCAATGACGGCAAGATCCGCCTGAAAGTGCTCGAATCCGATGGCAGCCGCATCCTGTGCAGCGCCGAGGTTGGCGGGGTGATCTCCGACCGCAAGGGTGTGAACGTCCCCGATGCCGAAGTGCCGATCCCGGCGCTGACCGAGAAGGACCGCCGCGATCTCGCCTTCGCCACCGAACATGGGGCTGACTGGATCGGCCTCAGCTTCGTGCAGCGCCCGGAGGACATCGCCGAGGCGCGGAAGCTGATTGGCACCCACGGCACGGCGATCTGCGCCAAGATCGAAAAGCCGCAGGCCGTCCACCGGCTCGATGCGATCATTGAACTGGCTGACGGGATCATGGTCGCGCGCGGCGATCTGGGCGTCGAGCTTGAACCTTACGAAGTGCCGCCGCTCCAGAAGCGCATCGTCAATGCCGCACGCCGCGCGGGCAAGCCAGTGATCGTGGCGACCCAGATGCTCGAATCGATGATCGAGGCCCCGACCCCGACCCGCGCCGAAGTCTCCGACGTCGCCAACGCGGTCTATGACGGGGCGGACGCCGTGATGCTCTCGGCCGAAAGCGCGGCGGGCGCTTGGCCGGAGGAATCGGTCGCCATGATGGACCGCATCGCGGTGCAGGTGGAGCGGGACGAAGGCTACAAAGCGCGGGTGCGGTTCCTCGATACGCCGCCTGATGCGACCACGTCCGACGCGCTGGCCCATGCCTGCATGACAATCGCCGACACCGTCCCGATCAGCGCGATCACAGTGTTCACCACCAGTGGTTCGACCGCCCGCCGGGTGGCGCGCGAGCGTCCAGCAACCCCGGTGCTGGTGCTCACCCCCTCGATCCGCACCGCGCGCCGCGTCGCGCTGGTATGGGGCGCGCATGCGGTGGCGACCAAGGACATAGGCAGCTTCGAGGAGATGATCGCCAAGGGCAAACGCATGGCGCTACGCCATGGTTTCGGCAAGGCGGGGAGCAAGATGATCGCCCTGGCGGGGGTTCCGTTCGGAACCCCGGGCAGCACCAACCTGCTGCATGTCGTGACGCTGGTCGGCGACGAGCTGGAGAAGCATGAGGGCGCATAGCCGCGCGACCTTCGCTACCCATGCAGACCCTACGCGATTCCCGCCCGTTGCTGTGGCTGGTGCTGGCCCTCCCGGGTCTGTCGATCCTCGGGCAATGGGCCATCACCCCGCAGGACTATGGCTATGGCCACGCGATCGGCGACAGCGGGAAATGGGCCGCGTGGCTGCTGATGGCGACGCTGGCGGTCACGCCGCTGCGCCTCGCGTTCCGGCGGCAGGCGTGGACATTGTGGCTAATGCGCCGGCGGCGCGATCTGGGTGTGGCGAGCTTCGCCTATGCCGCAGGGCACACCGTGGTGTACCTGTGGCGCAAGGGCTCGCTCGATATCGTGCTGGGCGAACTGGCGACCGACTACATCCTGGTCGGCTGGTTCGCGCTCGCGCTGTTCCTGCCGCTAGCGGTGACTTCGAACGACATCTCGGTGCGCCGGCTCAAGCGATCATGGAAAATGCTGCACCGGCTGGTCTATCCGGCGGCGATCCTGACCTTCCTGCACTGGGTGTGGTCGGCCTTCGATCCGACCACGGCGTGGATCCACATCGGGATCCTCGCCGCGATCGAGATCGTCAGGCTTGCCCTGCAGCGCCGTCAGAGAGTGATGTAGTTCTTGAACCGCGCGACTTCGGCTTCGTCGACATATTTGCCGATCTCGCGGTCGAACACGCCCATGTCGGCATAGGGGCGGTATTCCTCGAATTCATGCACCATCTTGTCGGTCATGCCGGGGATCAGGCGGATTTCTTCCTCGGTGCCGCTGTTGAGGTTTACCGGAACGAACACGCTGGTGAGGATCTTCGCGGCTTCTTCCGCCGAGACGGTTTCGAGCAGCTTCGCGTTAAGCGCGGTCACGCTGGCATAGGGCTTGCCCGCGACGACGGAGGCGGCGAGTTCCGGAGTCATGCCATCCACGCCGGCCAGCTGTTCTGCGGTCGCGCTGTTGGGGTCGAGCACGGCGGCTTCCGTCGCGGCCGTGTCGGTGGCGGTATCGGTCGCCGCAGCCTCTCCGGTGGTGTCGGCGGCGTCTTCACTGCCCGCGTTGCAGGCTGCAAGAGCAAGCACGGAACCGGAGAGCGCAGCGGCGGCAAGGAATTTACGCATAAGTTCATCGTCCTTCTTGATAAAGGTTCTCAATAGCAGAAAGCCGCGCGAAGCGAAGCGGTTTCTGCAGATCGCGTCAGCCGGCAGCAGCGCGCGCCAGACGCTCCCGCGCTCGCGCCTCGCCGATCAGCGGCAGGAGTTCGCCCATATCGGGGCCATGATCGAGTCCGGTCAGCGCCTGGCGCAGCGGCAGGAACAGCGGCTTGCCCTTGCGGCCGGTCGATTCTTTCAGCGCTTCAGTCAGGCCGCGCCACGGATTGTCGCCCCATACCAGTGCGGACCCGGCTGCGGCGAGGAAGACCCGATTCTCGTCCGAAAAGTCCGGCTGGTCGATCGGCCCGGTGACCAGCCGCCACCACTCGCCCGCCTCCGCAACCTGTGACAGGTTCGGGCGGATCGCGTGCCAGCCGGCTTCATCCATTCCCTCGGGCAACCGGTGCGCGACATCGGCGAATGCCATCTGGTGGACGATCGCGGTGTTGATCCGTTCGAGCTCGGCATCATCGAACTTAGCCGGGGCGCGGCCGAATGTTGCGAGGTCGAAACTCTCGATCAATTTCGCGCGATCCGCGATCGGCTCGACCGGCAGCGAAGTTCCCAGACGAGCGAGCAGCGCTATCACCGCTTCGGGCTCGATCCCGCGCTCGCGAAACGCATCGCAGCCGAGCGAGCCGAGCCGCTTCGACAGCTTGCCTTCGCGCCCCACCAGCAGCGCCTCATGCGCGAAATCCGGATGCCTCTTTGCTGCACCCTTTGCTGCACCGAAACCCGCAGCATGAAGTGCGGTAAACATCTGTATCTGAACGGCTGTATTGGATACGTGGTCTTCCCCGCGCAGCACATGGGTCACGCCCATATCGATGTCATCTACCGCACTCGGCAGCATATAGAGCCACGAGCCGTCGGCCCGGCGGATCACCGGATCGGACAGCGTCGCGGGATCGAATTTCTGCGGCCCACGCACCCCGTCGTCCCATGCGATCGGTTCGTCGTGGTCGAGCTTGAAACGCCAGTGCGGTGCGATGCCTTCGGCCTCCTTCGCCACATGCTCTTCTTCGGTCATGACCAGCGCAGCACGATCGTAGATCGGTGGGAGCCCGCGCCCGAGCTGGACCTTGCGCTTGAGGTCGAGTTCCTGCGCAGTCTCGTAGCAGGGATAGACCCGCCCCGCAGCGCGCAGCGTCTCGAACGCCGCCTCGTACAACTCGAGCCGCGCCGACTGGCGCTCCTCGCCGTCCGGTTCCAACCCCAGCCACGCCAGATCGGCGCGGATCGCCTCGACATATTCCTCGCGGCTGCGCTCGGCATCGGTGTCGTCGATCCGCAGCAGGAAGCGGCCACCATTCTTGCGCGCGAGCATCCAGTTGTGCAGCGCGGTACGGATATTGCCGACATGCAGCCGCCCGGTGGGCGAAGGGGCGAAACGGGTGGTTGTCATGGCGCGCCGATAGCGCTTGTGGCGCGCTATTGCGAGTAGAGTGTGACCGAATGCCCCCCGCCCGAGAGTTCGATGCCGTTGGACGGCGTGCGTTCGGCGCGGGTCGCCGCGTCGATGGCGGCGGGAAGGCGAAGGACCACGGGATGAAGGCGCACCGTTGCGAGGCATGCCGGATCGGGGCTTCGCGTCCGCGTCAGCTCCAGCTTTGTCCCTTCGAGTCGGTAGTCCCACGCATCGCCGCCGCACACGCCTTCGTTGACGATCAACCGGTCATCGATCGAGAGGGTCAAGGCGAAGGGGAGATCGAGCGGCTCTCCGTCAATCCCCGCCACGCGATACTCGCCGACGAGCGAACCGACCGCAGTTGGCGTGGGGGTCGGCGCGGCGCTGCCCCCGCTCTCCACGCGCTCGATCGGCGCGGATCGCCTCGACATATTCCTCGCGGCTGCGCTCGGCATCGGTGTCGTCGATCCGCAGCAGGAAGCGGCC
>JBGSPZ010000090.1:0-2491 GCA_041738375.1 Parerythrobacter sp.
CTCCGGCGGCCAACGGGACGGCGGCATTGCGCGCCCGGGCATCGGTCGGATCGAGCGTGGAGACGATGGTGTTGTCGGCATCGGCCCCGGCGGGGAGCGCTGCGATTTCTTCGGGGGCTATCTCGGCCTTGCGGTCCGCCGCCGCCTGCCGGCCGCCGAAGAGCGCGAGTGCGGCAAAGGCCAGCACCAGCACGAGACCGACGCCGAACAGCGGGGCGTTGTCGCGGAAGAGGGAGGAATCACCGGCCATCGCCGCTATCTAGTCAAGCCAGGGTCGAAAAACAGCCCGTCAGGCATCGACCCATTTGCGAGCCGAATCGCGCCGGTGCGGACATCCCGGCCAGCAACAGGGGCGGCGCTTGCCGCCCAGCACCTCCTCATGCAGCCTCGCGCGGCGCTTCGCCCGCGTGGCTTCCTGCTTTGCCGACAAGGTCCAACAAATCCATTCGTTGCGCGCAAGATCGGTGAGGGCATGCCACTTTCCGGCCAAGACCGGATCGGCTTCGAGCATCGCGCGGAGCTCGTCCGGAAGCTCATGGCGAAAATCGGGGTCGGCCGAAGCGGCCACGGGTCAGGCAGCCTGCCGGGTTTCCAGCTCGAGCCGGTCCCAGATCTCGACCAGCGCGGCGGTGACTTCGTCCATCATCGCCTCGGTGTGGGCCGGGCCGGGGGTGAAGCGCAGGCGCTCGGTCCCGCGCGGCACGGTCGGGAAATTGATCGGCTGCACATAGGCCCCGTACTCGGCCAGCAGGATATCGCTGATCTTCTTGGCGCGTACCGGATCGCCCACCATCAGCGGGACGATGTGGGTGACGCTGTCCATCACCGGCAGGCCCGCATCGCGGAACTTCTGTTTCAGCAGAGCGGCATTGGCCTGCTGAGCCTCACGCTCTTCGGACGACCACTTGAGATGCTTCACCGCCGCCAGCACCCCCGCCACCAGCGCGGGACTGAGCGAGGTTGTGAAGATGAACCCTGGCGCGTAGCTCCGGATGCAGTCGACGATCTTCTGATCGGCCGCGATGTAGCCACCCATCACGCCGAACGCCTTGCCCAGCGTGCCTTCGATGATGTCGATCCGGTGCGCCGCCTCGTCGCGCTCCGAAATGCCGCCGCCGCGCGCGCCGTACATGCCGACCGCAAGGACCTCGTCGATAGAGGTCAGCGCGTTGTATTTCTCGGCAAGGTCGCAGATCGCGTGGATCGGGGCGACATCACCATCCATCGAATAGACGCTCTCGAACGCGATCAGCTTGGGCAGGGCGGGGTCTTCGGCCTCCAGCAGTTCCTCGAGATGATCGAGATCGTTGTGGCGGAAGACGCGCTTCTCGCAGCCCGAATTGCGGATACCAGCAATCATGCTCGCATGGTTGAGTTCGTCGGAGAAGATCACGCAGCCTGGCAGCAGCTTCGAAATGGTCGACAGCGTCGCATCGTTCGAGACGTAGCCGCTGGTGAACAGCAGCGCCGCTTCCTTGCCGTGCAGGTCGGCGAGTTCGGCTTCCAGTTCGACATGGTAATGCGTGTTGCCGCCGATGTTGCGGGTGCCGCCCGAACCGGCGCCGACATCGTGCAGCGCCTCTTCCATCGCGGCAATCACTTTGGGATGCTGGCCCATCGCGAGGTAATCGTTCGAGCACCACACGGTGATCGGCTTCGGCCCGTTGTGCCCGTGGAAACAGCGCGCATTGGGGAACGCGCCCTTGTTGCGCAGGATATCGATGAACACGCGATAGCGGCCCTCGGAATGGAGCCGGTCGATCGCCTGGTCGAATACCTGATCGTAGTTCATGCGCTTTCTGCCCCTTGGCACCGCCCGTCGCGGCCTCGGAATGCCGGGGGATTTAAGGGCGAATCTCGCAGAATTCCACCGCGATCTTTGCGAGCGACTCGCAATTTCTCAGAAGCGTACGATCCGCGTGAGGCCATAGCCTGCCAGCGCGGGGGCGAGGGGTGCGAAATCGGGGATTGGCCCGGTCGTGACCGCGCGATCTTCGCCGGACCGTTCGAACACCTGGCCATCGAGAAGATGGGCAATGCGCCGCGCAATGCCCTGCGAACCATCGACCAGCGTAACCCCGCTGCCGAATTCGGCCGACAATTCTTCGCGGAGGAGAGGGAAGTGCGTGCAGGCAAGAACGACGGTATCGATCCGCTCTCCCTGCGGCATTGCGCGCAGCGCAGCCACTGCATTGCGGACGGGTTCGGGATCGAGCGGCTTGCCGCGCAGTTTGGATTCGGCTGGTTCGACCAATTCGGGTGCGCCGTGACGCAGCAGGGTCTTGCCTTGCGCGAACTCCGCCTCGAGCCGGTCGACATAGGGTTGGCGAATCGTCGCCTTGGTGCCGAGCAATCCGATCACCCCGGTCCGCGTCATCGCAGCCGCAGGCTTGATCGCCGGCACTGTGCCGACCACCGGGATTTCCAGCACCTCGCGCACCATGCCGAGCGCGATGGTGCTCGCGGTGTTGCAGGCGATGCAGGCGAGGCG
>JBGSPZ010000142.1:0-6966 GCA_041738375.1 Parerythrobacter sp.
GGCAAGGCGCGCGAAGTGCCCGAAGCCATCACCAAGGCAACTGCAGCCGCGCGCAAGAAGATGATCCGCGTTCCGCTCAAGGAAGGCCGTACGCTGCACCATGACGGCAATGGCCGTTTCGGCGCCGGCAAGGTCACCGTGCGCAGCGCGCCTCCGGGTACCGGCATCATTGCCGGCGGTCCGATGCGCGCCGTGTTCGAGAGCCTGGGCGTGGCCGACGTGGTGACCAAGTCGGTCGGTACGTCGAACCCCTACAACATGATCCGCGCCACTTTCGACGCTTTGCAGGACCAGACTTCGCCGAAGTCGGTCGCCCAGCGTCGCGGCAAGAAGGTCGCCGACCTTCTCGGCCGTGGTGGCGCGAGCGAAGCCGAGGCGGAAGCCGACGCTGCCGCGATTGCGGAGTAAGACAGATGGCCGAGCAGAAAACCATCACCTACAAGCAGATCGGTTCGCCGATCCGCCGCCCCGAGAGCCAGCGCAAGATCCTGATCGGCCTGGGCCTCAACAAGATGCACAAGGTGGTGACCCGCCAGGACACCCCCGAAGTGCGCGGCGCGATCGCCAAGGTCCCGCATCTTGTGGCGATCGTCGACTGATTGACTGTGGCGGGAAGGAATTCGTCCTTCCCCGTCATTCTCGCGAAGGCGGGAATCCAGGGCGACGAGCGCGAGCGTCCTTGGGCATAGCAACTGGGCTTCCGTCTTTACGGGGGTCAACTACAGCGAGTGCACGACAATGAAACTGAACGACATCCGCGACAACGAAGGCGCACGCAAGGGTCGCATGCGGATTGCCCGGGGCATTGGCTCGGGCAAGGGCAAGACCGGTGGGCGCGGCCAGAAGGGCCAGAAGAGCCGTGAAGGCGTCGCCATCAAGGGCTTCGAAGGCGGCCAGATGCCGCTTCATATGCGCCTGCCGAAGCGCGGCTTCAACAACCCGTTCGGCAAGGACTATGCCGAAGTGAACCTTGGCATGGTCCAGAAGTTCATCGACGCAAAGAAGCTCGACGCCAAGAAGGACATCGACCACGCCGCGCTCAAGGCTGCCGGCCTCGCCCGTGGCGGCAAGGACGGCGTCCGTCTGCTCGCCAAGGGTGAACTGACCGCCAAGGTCAAGTTCGTCGTCGCCGGTGCCTCGAAGGGTGCGATCGAAGCTGTCGAAAAGGCCGGCGGTTCGGTCGAGGTGATCGATCGCGGCGCGCCCGAGCACGAAAAGAAGGCCGCCCGCGCTGCCGCCAACAAGGCTGCCAAGGCGAAGTAATCGACAAAAACGGGGGGCGGGGGTTCGACATCGGGCCTGCCGCTCCCTATCTATCCTTCCTGAGCCGGGAGGGACCGGCGCAATCCTAGGGTATCGAACGTTCCGATGGCATCACGCGCCGACAACATTGCGAGCACTTTGAGCTTTGCAAACTTCTCCAAAGCGACCGAGCTGAAGAACCGTATCTGGTTCACTGTCGGTGCGCTGATCGTGTTCCGCTTCCTCAGCTTCGTGCCGCTTCCGGGTATCAACCCGCTGGCGCTGCAGGACCTGACCGGTCAGGCGCGCGGCGGCATCCTCGACATGTTCAACACCTTCACCGGTGGCAGCCTCGAGCGGATGAGCCTGATCGCGCTCGGCGTGATGCCCTACATCACCGCATCAATCGTGGTGCAGCTCGCGGCATCGCTCCATCCGACGCTCGGCGCGCTCAAGAAGGAAGGGGCCTCCGGGCGGCAGAAGCTCAACCAGTACACCCGCTATGGCACGGTGTTCCTGTGTGCGATCCAGGGCTGGTTCCTTGCCGCAGGGCTCGAAAGCTTCTCGGCCGCGAATGGCCTGCAGGCGGTGGTCGACCCCGGCTACTTGTTCCGCGCCGGAGCGGTCATCAGTCTCGTCGGCGGGACCATGTTCCTGCTGTGGCTGGGCGAGCAGATTACCAGCCGCGGCATCGGCAACGGCGTGTCGCTGATCATCATGGCCGGCATCGTCGCGCAGTTCCCGACCTTCGCCACCAACATCTTCGAGCAGGGTCGCGGCGGCCAGCTCAATGCCGGCATCCTCGTTGGGTTCCTGCTGATGATCGTCGGGCTGATCCTGGTGATCTGCTTCATGGAGCGCGCGCAGCGTCGTCTGCTTATCCAGTACCCCAAGCGCGCCAGCGCGCGCGGCATGATGCAGGCTGACCGTTCGCACCTTCCGCTCAAGCTCAACACCGCCGGGGTGATTCCGCCGATCTTCGCCAGCTCGCTGCTGCTGCTACCGCTGACGATCACCCAGTTCGCGGGTAACTCGATCGATACCAACAGCGGCGGCGGGGCGATCCTGCAGCAGGTGCTGCAATATCTCGGCCACGGGCAGCCGCTCTATCTTTTGCTCTATGGCTTCGGGATCATCTTCTTCTGCTTCTTCTACACCGCCGTGGTGTTCAATCCGGAAGAAGCGGCCGATAATTTGAAGAAGAATGGCGGCTTCATTCCGGGCATCCGGCCGGGCAAGCGCACCGCAGAATATCTCGATTACGTGCTCACGCGCATCACCGTGATCGGGGCGATCTACCTGACGATCGTGTGTATCCTGCCCGAATATGTCATCGCCGAACTGAGCATTCCGATCTTCCTCGGCGGAACCAGCCTGCTGATCGTGGTGAACGTGACGGTGGATACCATCAGCCAGATCCAGTCGCATCTGCTGGCCCACCAGTATGGCGACCTGATCAAGAAGGCGAAGCTGAAAGGCCGGATGCGCTGAGCGCGCCGTCAGGCAGGGTTGGGGAGCAAGCCGTGAATATCATCCTGTTGGGTCCGCCGGGCGCAGGCAAGGGTACGCAGTCGGCGAACCTGGTCGAACGGCATGCAATGAAGCAGCTCTCCACCGGCGACATGCTGCGCGCAGCGGTCAAGGCGCAGACCCCCGTCGGGCTCGAAGCCAAGGCGGTGATGGAGCGCGGCGACCTGGTGTCGGACGCAATCGTCTCGGCCCTTATCAGCGACGAACTGGCGGCTATGGGCGAGAGTGTCGGCGCAATCTTCGACGGTTATCCGCGGACTGCCGCGCAGGCGAGCGCTCTCGATGAAATCCTCGCCCAACACGGCCGCAAGCTCGACCATGTGATCGAGCTCGAAGTCGATGAAGACGCGCTGGTCGAACGCATTACGGGGCGCTTTTCCTGCGGCAACTGCGGCGCGCTTTATCACGACACCGCCAACCCGCCGAGCAACGAGGGTGTGTGCGACAATTGCGGCGCAACCGAGTTCAAGCGGCGACCTGACGACAATGAGGAGACGGTTCGCAACCGGATGGCAGAATACCGCGCCAAAACCGCGCCAATTCTGCCGCTCTACGAAGCGCGCGGAATCGTCACCCGGGTCGATGGCATGGCCTCGATCGAAGAGGTCGGGGACGCGATCGACGCGATCCTCGCATCCTGACGCGCAGGCCCTTTGCAATCGCGACCGACCATGGGATAGGGCGCGGGTGAAAGGGTTCGTCATGAAAAAACTCATACTAGCTGCCACCTGCGCCGTTGCGGCATCTGCTACGCCCGCAGCCGCCAAGGTTGTCTCCGAACGCGAAGGGGCTTTTGTCACCCGCGATGTCGCAGTGGTCAAGGCAGACCTTCGGACGACCTGGCTCAAATTGATCTCGCCCGGCGAATGGTGGGACGATGCGCACACCTGGTCGGGCGATGCGGCCAATATGTCGATCGTTCCGCAAGGCGGCGGCTGTTTCTGCGAGCGTATCCCGGCCGAAGACAGCAAAACCAGCATTGGGCTCGACGGCAGCGTCCAACACATGGTGGTCCTCAACGCGACGCCCGACTTGGTGCTGCGCATGCGCGGCGGGCTCGGCCCGTTGCAGAGCGAACCGGTCGACGGTGTGTTGACGATCGCACTGTCGAAAACCGAGCAAGGCACTGTGATCGCGTTCGAATACGCTGTCGGCGGGTTCATGCGGTTCGAGACCCCGGTGATCGCGAAAGCGGTCGACGGGGTGCTGAGCCAGCAGTTGAATGGCCTGGCGCAGGCACTAGGCCGGGTCGACGTGCCTGAAGAAGAGCCGGCAGAAGGTGCCGACGATACGGACGAGGACGGAGCCGCGAAAGAAGTCGACTCCAAGGCCGACGAAGCTGGCGACAAAGATGTAGAGCGCGCAAAGCCCCCCGAGAAGAAGCCCGAATCCGAGAAGAAGCCCGACCGGATTTCGGTCGACGAGGCGTTCGAAGACATCGAATAGCCCGAGCTTCAAAACAAGGGCTTGGCGCGCCGCGATTCGCCGCTAGGGTGCGCGCCATAGCGAGAGCGTGAGTCGGGAATGCGCCCGGACATTGCGCCCGCCAGCGGTCGCCGATCATCCAGCAGGTCGGGGCAATTGCCCCACTGCATTTTGAGGAGGGGACGACCTTGGCATCCGTATACGACCGTCACGTTGATTTGCCGCGCTTCATGGAAGGCGTGAACAAGCGCAATCCGCATCAACCCGAATTCGTCCAGGCCGTGCAGGAAGTGGCCGAAGATATCTTCGAATTCATCGAGGACAAGGAACAGTATCACGAGGCGCAGATCCTGCGCCGCATCGCCGAGCCCGACCGGGTGGTCAGCTTCCGCGTGTGCTGGGAGGACGACGCCGGCAACATCCGCGTCCAGCGCGGCTGGCGGGTGCAGAACAACAACGCGATCGGTCCCTACAAGGGCGGGATCCGCTTCCACCCCAGCGTGACCGAAAGCGTGCTCAAGTTCCTCGCCTTCGAGCAGACCTTCAAGAACGCGCTGACCGGCCTGCCGATGGGCGGGGGCAAGGGCGGATCGAACTTCAACCCCAAGGGCAAGAGCGTGCGCGAGATCATGCGCTTCTGCCAGAGCTTCATGACCGAGCTCTATCGCCACATCGGCGCGGACATCGACGTGCCGGCGGGTGACATCGGCGTCGGCGGGCGCGAGATCGGCTATATGTTCGGCCAGTACAAGCGCATCACCAACAACTTCACCGGCGTGCTGACCGGCAAGGGCCTGGAGTGGGGCGGCTCGCTGATCCGCACAGAGGCGACCGGCTATGGTGCGGTCTATTTCCTCGCCAACATGCTCGCGACCAGAGGTCAGGACCTGCAAGGCAAGACAGCGGTGATTTCGGGTTCGGGCAATGTCGCGACCCATGCGGCGGAAAAGATCGTCCAGCTGGGCGGCAAGGTGCTGACCCTGTCGGACTCGGGGGGCTTCATCCACGATCCCGACGGAATCACCCAGGAGAAGATCGACTGGGTCAAGGCGCACAAGACCCATCGCCGCGGGCGGATCAGCGACTATGTCGAAGAATTCAAGGGTGCGAGCTTCCACGAGGGCAAGACCCCGTGGGGCGTCAAATGCGATGTCGCGCTGCCTTGCGCCACCCAGAACGAGCTTCTCGGCGAGGATGCCCGCCAGCTGGTGGCCAATGGCTGTATTGCGGTGAGCGAAGGCGCCAATATGCCGACCGACCTCGAAGGGGTGCACGTCTTCCGCGATGCCAAGCTGCTCTACGCGCCGGGCAAGGCCTCGAACGCCGGCGGGGTTGCGGTTTCCGGCCTCGAGATGAGCCAGAACTCCGAGCGCCGTTCGTGGAAGGAGGAGGAACTCCAGCAGATGCTCAAGGACATCATGGCCGGCATTCATGCGCGGTGTGAGGAGTACGGCAAGCGGGACGGTGACTACATCGACTATGTGAAGGGCGCGAATATCGCGGGCTTCAAGAAGGTCGCCGACGCGATGCTGGCTTTCGGGGTCGTCTGACACCTCCGAACGACGGAAAGCCGGTGGTGCCACCGGGGTTTTGACAAGCGCAAAAGCTGGTGTAAAACCCTTGGCAACCACCGGCTCGCCACCCATATGGGCGGCGTCGCTGGTTGTGTGCGCTTAGACGGTTGACGCAAGCGGCGAATCACCGTAAGCCCGCCGCTCATTCGACAGTTTCGGACGGGTCCGGCAGGCGGCAGCCACTATGCGCGCCATCCGGGCTTTTTGCCGTAAGGCCTTGCCGGGGCTGCCGATTGTTTGAGCGATGAGATAGGGAAGGGCACCTGCCCGGATCCCTGTGGAGCATGGAGAAGTAAGTGGCTCGTATTGCCGGGGTAAACCTCCCCACCAACAAGCGCGTTATCATCGCGCTCACCTATATTCACGGTATCGGCCGCACCAAGGCCGTAGAGATCGCCGACAAGCTGGGCATCGATCATGCCCGCCGGATGCAGGACCTGACCGACTCGGAAGTCGTGCAGATCCGTGAAGCGATTGACGCCGACCACATGGTCGAGGGCGACCTTCGCCGTGAAACCGCGATGAACATCAAGCGGCTGATGGACCTAAGGTCCTATCGTGGCCTGCGCCACCGGAACGGCCTGCCCGTTCGCGGCCAGCGCACCCACACCAACGCCCGCACCCGCAAGGGCAAGGCGAAGCCGATCGCCGGCAAGAAGAAGTAAGCGAACTCTCGCAGCTTCGCTTCCACCCACTTCTTAAGAACAGGATACCGATACCATGGCACGCGAACCCGGCCGTATCAGGCGGCGCGACAAGAAAAACATCACGAGCGGTGTCGCGCACGTAAACGCCAGCTTCAACAACACGATGATCACCATCACCGACGCACAGGGCAATGCAATCAGCTGGTCCAGCGCGGGGATGATGGGCTTCAAGGGCAGCCGCAAGTCGACTCCCTATGCCGCCCAGGTCGCAGCCGACGACGCAGGCAAGAAGGCCGCCGAACACGGCGTCCGGACGCTCGAAGTCGAAGTCAAGGGCCCCGGCTCGGGCCGCGAGAGCGCGCTTCGCGCTCTTCAGGCTGTCGGCTTCACGATCACTTCGATCCGCGACGTCACGCCGATCCCGCACAACGGGGTCCGGCCCTCGAAGCGCCGCCGCGTCTGATTGCCTGCCCGGCGGCTGGGCCCGGCCCCGCCGCCGACCTTCCAGGGATCGGACGCCATCCGGCGCCGGTCCCAAACGCATTTGA